>NZ_DAOSET010000024.1:0-43249 GCF_035363275.1 Methanoculleus sp.
TGCTCCTCGATCAGGGCGAGACCTGATATTTTTCTTTTTGCCCCACCGGGTTACTGTGAACTACCCCGCCCTGAAGGACGGGGCTTCCTGCTTCATCCTTCCTCTACTGAGGCAAGTCCACAGGCTCTATGGCGCGTTCCGCACCTGCTACTCCGACAAGGTTCTGTTCTTGCAGGGCAAATTTCTTGATATTGATTGCCGCGTTGATGTCACGGTCGTGGTGAGTGCCGCAGTCGGGACAGACCCATTCCCGGTCTGAAAGTGTGAGATCCCGCTTGAGATGCCCACACTGATGACAAATCTTTGAGGAGGGATCAAACCTCCCGATCGCGAGAAGGGTCTTCCCGTATTTTCGGCACTTATATTCCAGCATCGTGAAGAACGTGCTCCACGATGCATCTCCAATGCTCAGTGCGAGGTTATGATTCTTCTGCATTCCGGAGACGTTCAACGATTCTACTGCGATTGCTTGGTTCTCGCTCACAACTCGGAAAGAGAGGTTGTGCAGGAAATCGTTTCTCTGGTTTGCTACCTTCTCGTGACACCGGGCAAGTTTCCTGATGGCCTTCTGGCGATTCTTCGATCCCTTCTTCTTCCGGGATAGTCTGCGCTGGAGGCACTTCAGCCTCCCGAGAGACTTACGCAGGTTCCTCGGGTTCCCCACCTTCTCTCCCGTCGATAGTGTAGCGAAGTCGGTCAGACCTACATCGATACCGAGCGTAGTTTTGGATGAGAACGGCGCGGGCGCGGGCGCGGGGTTCCCGTCGTCGACGAGAATCGAGACAAACCATGTCCCGGTCGAAGTGACCGATACGGTTGCCGATTTCATCTTCCCGGAGAACATCCTGTGGAAGATGGTTCTGATCTCGCCGATCTTCGGGAGTTTGATCTGATGTCGCCCGAAATTCACAGCGTAATGCTGAGGCACCTGAAAGGATTGTACCGGATTTTTCTTAGACTTGAACAGGGGAAATCCTTTCTTCTCCCGGAAGAACCGGGTGAAAGCGTTATCAAGATTCTTGTTTGCAATCTGGAGTGACTGTGAGTTGACCTCTTTGAGCCACGGGTGTTCTTCCTTGAGTGCGGGAAGGCGGTTATTCAGGTCAAAACAGGATAGTTTCTGACCATCCTGTTCGTATGCTCGGATCTTCTGCTCCAGAGAATGGTTGTACACAAACCGACAGGCATGGATGTGCTGCATGAGGAGAGGTACTTGCCCCCGAGAAGGGTACATCCGATACTTGTAGGCCTGGAGCATACGAATAATATTGGGCCTTATAATAAAATGTAGTTTCCGGTAATCTCTCCGAGAGGGTGACGAAGGGCGGCTTCGCTTTCATCCCCACCCTGAAGGGTGGGGTCTTCCCGCTCCGCCCCCTTCACCCCCACAAGATAAAGTAGGACCTCTTCCCATACGCGACACCCTGAGGTGAACAGAATGGCACGAACAATATCGGTGCTGAAGTGGGAGAGCAAAACAGAGGTCGAGAACGCCGTCCATGATATAAAGGCAGAGATGGACCGGGAAGGGGGGCTATCCAAGGAGACGGAGCGGGCGATGCAGCACTCGCTCATGGTGGCCGATCCCGACCTCACCGAGCATTTCCTGAAGCAAGTCCGGGAGCACGTCCCCGATGCGCTCCACTACTTTGAGGAGCACGGCGGCGGGGCGTAGACGCGAATATCGGACAGGTGTGAGGGGCGAGGGGAGATCCCTCACTTAATCTCGACGCCCTTCAGCCGGACGCCGGGCTCCCGTGTCACCGTGCCGACCACCCGGGCGTCGGGGATGATCGCCCGGATGGCGGCGACGCTCTTCTCCGGGGCGACGAAGGCGTAGCCCATGCCCATGTTGAAGGTGCGGTACATCTCGACGTCGCTTATGCCGCCGGCCTCCTGCAGCCAGGCAAAGATTGCCGGGACCGCGAGGGGATCGGTGACGGAGAACCCGTAGCCCGTGAGCCGCGTAAAGTTCAGGAGCCCGCCGCCGGTGACGTGGCACATCCCGTGGATTGCGCAGGCTTCCGTCACCCGGAGCACCTCGGCGTAGATCCGGGTCGGGGTCAGGAGTTCCTGCCCGAGGGTCCTGTCGTTCGCAAGCCTTGTCTCGTAGGAGGCGCAGTCCTCGACGACTTTCCGGGCGAGGGTTAAGCCGTTGCTGTGGATGCCGCTTGAGGGGACGCCGACGATGACGTCGCCGGGGACGATCGCTTCACCCGTGACGACCTTCTCTTTCTTCTGGACCCCAAGGCACGTCCCCGCAAGGTCGAGGCCGTTCACGAGCCCTTTCAGGGTCGCGGTCTCGCCGCCGACGATGTTCATGTTCGCGAGTCTCGCACCCTCGTTCAAGCCCCGGCCGATCTGGGCCATCTTCTCCGGCAAGAGGGCATCGGTCGCGATATAGTCGACGAACGCCACCGGTTCGAGGTTCATCACGTAAAGGTCGTTGACGTTCATCGCGATGCAGTCGATCCCGACGGTGCTCCAGTCACCGAGCTCGTCCGCGACGAGCATCTTCGTCCCGACGCCGTCAACCGCGAGCGCGAGGACATAGGGGCCGCAGTCGATCATCCCGGCGAAGTGCCCGACCTTCCCGAGCATTCCGAACGCACCGGTCCTCCGGTAGGTAAGCGAGTCGATCAGCGCCCGCACCGAACGGGCCTCGAGGTCGATATCGACCCCTGCTTCACGGTAGGTATGTTCTTCAGTCATCTGAGTTCTCCGAGAGACGGAATTCGTCGTGCAACACCTGCAGGGCCCGCTTGCCGTCTCCACCCTTCACGACGAACGAAACGTTCACTTCGCTTGAGCCCTGCGAGATCATCATGGTGTTGATAGAGGCCCGGCCGAGCGCGGAGAAGATCCGGCCTCCCGTCCCGGGGGTCCCGGCCATCCCCGCACCCACGACGGCGACCGCAGCGACGTCGCGATCGTAGGTGGCCTCGCGCACGACACCTTGCTGCACGATCGGATCGAGCGCGGCCATCGCGGCCTCAAGGTGGGACTCGTCGATGATGAGGGAGATGTTGGCTTCAGAGGAGCCCTGCGAGATCATCATGACGTTCACCTCCCGCTCCGCGAGCGCGGAGAAGATCGTCTTTGCAACCCCGGGACGGCCGATCATCTGCGCACCGTTGACGTTGACCAGGGCCACCTTCTCGATCAGGGCGACGGCCTTGACCACCCGCTTCTCCTGGTGCTTATCCCGGAGGATGAGGGTCCCGGGGACTTCAGGCCGGAAGGAGTTCTTGACCCGGATCGGGATATCCTTCTGCATCGCGGGCTCGACCGACCGCGGGTGGAGGACCTTTGCGCCGAAGAACGAGAGCTCCATCACCTCAAGATAGGAGATGTCGTCGAGAACCCGGGCGTCTCTGATGATCCGGGGATCAGACGTCATCACCCCGTCGACGTCGGTCCAGATCCAGATCTCGTCGGCATCGATCCCGGCGCCGAGGACGGCAGCCGAGTAGTCGGAGCCGCTCCGCCCGAGGGTAGTGACGACGCCCTGCTCGGTCGCCCCCATGAACCCCATGATCACCGGGACGGAGTCCGCAAGGAGCGGGGTTACCCGGCTCCGGATCTTCGCTTCACTCGCCGGGAGAGCGCGGGCGTCCCCGTGGTTCGCGGTCGTGACGATCCCGGCCTCGGCACCGTCGAGGGCGACCGAGGGGATACCGCGCTGCCGGAGGGCGGCCGAGACGATCGGGGCGGAAAGCCGCTCCCCGAAGGAGATGATGTAGTCGCGGGACCGGGGCGTCAGCTCCTTTAAGGTATGCACCGCGCTGAGGATGTTCTGCAGCCGGACAAACCGGTCGTCGATGACCGCGGTCGCCTCGTCTACGTAGTCGGGGGCCGCCTCCTCGAGGAGCCGGGTGTGCCGGGTCCGCATCGTCCGGAGGAGATCCCCGATCAGGGGCTGCTCCTTACTCGTTACGACCTCGTCGGTCACCGCGATGATCTGGTCGGTGACCTTCGAGCATGCCGACACGACAATCGCGACCTCGTCACCTGCTCGCCGATGTGATTCTACAATGTCTGCGACCCGCCGGATACAGTCCGCCTCTCCAACGGAGGTGCCGCCAAATTTCATTAAAAGCCTCATTCTGGCTCACGCGTCCCCTGCAATTGCTTTATGGTATTATACAACTCACCGACTAATAAGATGCTTGTAGACGAGAGTGTGGACGCGCACGTGCTGGTTATCGGAAGCGGCGGCGCCGGGGTGCGGGCTGCGATCGAGGCCTCCCGGTACGGCGGCGTTGTCCTGGTCTCCAAGACCATTGCCGGCAAGGGCGGGTGCACGACGATGGCAGAGGGCGGCTTCAACGCCGTCCTCCGTGAGGCGGACTCGATCGACGTCCACCATGAGGACACGCTGAAGGGCGGGGCGTACCTCAACGACCCGGCACTCGTGGACGCGCTGGTCCATGAAGCGCCGGAACGAATGAACGACCTCGTCCGGTGGGGTGCGGTCTTCGACGTCACCGAGGATCGCCAGGTGGCGCAGCGGCCGTTCGGGGGGCAGCGGTTCCCCCGGACCTGCTACGCCGGGGACCGGACGGGCCACGAGCTGATCATGACCCTCCTCGACCGCCTGGACGCGACGGATGCGCAGCTCTACCAGGAGGTCTCGGTCGTCGACCTCGTACCGGACGAGAACGGGGCAATCGCCGGTGCGATCGCTCTCGACCGGGACGGGAGCCCCGTCCTCTTTTCGGCCGACGCCACGGTGCTTGCAACCGGCGGGGGGACCCAGGTCTACGATATATCCACGAACTCCGCCGCCGGGACAGGGGACGGATTCGCCATGGGCTACCGGGCGGGGGCGGAGTTGATCGATATGGAGATGGTCCAGTTCCACCCCACCGGGGCGGTCTATCCCTACGACGCCCGCGGCCGCCTGGTGACGGAGGCGGTCCGGGGCGAGGGCGGGATCCTCTTAAACGCACGGCGGGAGCGGTTCATGGAGCACTACGACCCCGCCCGGATGGAACTCTCGACCCGCGACGTGGTGGCCCGGGCGATCGCGACCGAGGTGCTGGAGGGCCGGGGAACGAACCGCGGTGGGGTCTACCTCGACGTAACCCACCTCCCCGCGGAGACAATCGAGACCCGGCTCCCGGTGATGCTCGAGCAGTTCCTCGCGTTCGGCGTGGATATCCGGCGGGAGCCGATGGAGGTCGCCCCGACCGCCCACCACATCATGGGCGGTCTCCGGATCACCCCGGAGTGCCGGACGACGCTTTCCGGTCTCTTCGCCTGTGGGGAGGTCTCCGGCGGGGTACACGGCGCAAACCGCCTCGGCGGCAATGCTCTCGCGGAGACACAGGTCTTCGGGAAACGTGCCGGGGAGTCTGCCGGGAAGGCGCCAGCGCGGGGCGGCCGGGTCGACCAGACCCGGGTCGACGGGGTGCTCCGGATGCTCGACGGCTTCTTCGAGGGGGCTGCGAGCCCCGCCGCTGTCCGGAAGGACCTGAAACTCACGATGTGGAACCAGGCCGGGATCTTCCGGACCGCCCCCGACCTCCGGACGGCGCTCGGCCACATCCGGCGGCTCGCCGACCAGCGGCTCTGCGCCGCCTCGACGGCGAACCTGCTCGAATGCTGCACGGTTCGGAACATGTGCACCACGGCGTCCCTGATCGTCCGGTGCGCTCTCCTGCGACCGGAGAACCGGGGCGCCCACGTCCGGCGGGACGCGACGGTTATCACGGAGCCTGCCATGTCGCCGTTCTGCCACACCTACGTCTCCCTCGCCCGCGAAGGGATCGAGCGGCGGGAGGTCGCGGGATGAAGACGATCACCCTCGCGGTCTCGCGGTTCGACCCGGCCGTCGACGCGGAGCCGCACCTTGAAGAGTATACGGTCCGGGTGAACGAAGGCGCCCGGGTCCTCCACGCCCTCCACGCGATCCGCGACGAGCACGACCCGACGCTCACCTACCGCTACTGCTGCGGGTCGGGGCAGTGCGGGAGCTGCGCCGTCAGGGTGGACGGGACGCCCGCCCTCGCCTGCATGGCCGAGGCCCGCGACGGGATGACGGTCGAGCCGCTCGACCTCCCGGTCGTGAAAGACCTCACGGTGGATATGGAGCCGGTGATCGCAAAGATCGCCCGGATCTGTCCCTCGCCCGACGCGGGGCTCCCGGCAAAGGAGGAGATCGCGGCGATCAAGCCGCTCCGGGACTGCATCGAGTGCCTCTCGTGCGTCTCGGCCTGCCCGGCGCTCCAGGTGACCGACTTCGCCGGTCCGACAGTCCTCCGGCAGGAGATGCGCCTCGCCCTCGATCCCCGCGACTCCGGGGACCGGATCACGGATGCCATCGCAAAAGGGCTCTTCTACTGCACGACCTGCAAGCGGTGCACGGAGGTCTGCCCCAAAGAGATCGATATCCCGGGCAAAGCCATCGAGAAGCTCCGCGAGGTCGCGAACCGCCGCGGGCTGACCCTCCCCCGCCACCGGGAGGTGGCGCAGCTGGTCCGGGAGACGGGCCGGAGCGTCGAGCGGACACAACCGACGTTCCTTGAGCAGGTGCCCGAGGTGATCGAGCCCGACGGCCCGGTTCGCGGGGAGGTCGGGTTCTTCGTCGGGTGTATGTTCAACGGCCGGGTGCCGCAGACGGCGCTTGACGCGATGGAGGTCATGAAGCGCAACGGGATCCGGGTGCTCGTCCCCCACGACCAGGTCTGCTGCGGCTCGCCGCTGATCCGGACGGGGCAGACGACGGATGTCGAGGACCTGAAGCGAAAGAACATCGAGGCCTTCGCCCGGAGGGGGATCACAACCGTGATGACGATCTGCGCCGGGTGCGGGGCGACGCTGAAGAACGATTACGAGACGCCGTTTACGATCAAAGACGTCACGGAGGTCCTGACGGAGTACGGGATCGAGCCCCCGGCGAAGCTCGACGTCCGGGCGACCTACCACGACCCCTGCCACCTCCTCCGGGGCCAGGGTATCCGCGACCAGCCGCGGGCGCTGCTCTGCAACGCCGTCCGGGAGTTCGTCGAGATGCCCTCGCAGTGCTGCGGCGCCGGCGGCGGCGTCCGGTCGGGGATACCGGAAGAGGCGAAGGCCCTCGGCGCAAAGCGCGACGAGGCTGTGAAGGCGACCGGGGCCGACGTGGTGGTGACGGTCTGCCCGTTCTGCGAGTTCCATATCGCGGATTGTACAGACGTGCCGGTGAAGAACCTGGTGACGGTGCTGCTCGAGGGCTACCGGAAGAAGGACGCGAAAACAGGGGAATAGAGGCCCCGTTTCGCCCGACTATTTTCAGGCTTGTAGAGCCGCCGGGCCGTCCAGTACGCTGGAGATGTACGGGCGCCGGGAGGACCGGACCGGTATCACAACCGCACGGCGTCGATCAGACCCATTACGAGGTTCGCAAGCCGGCCCAGTCCCCGTGCCGGGGACCAGACCTCCGGTATGATGTCCCGCTCGTCGTGGACGACGTGTACGACCTTCTGCTCTCCGTCGATATCGACGGTCCCGGCCTGGCCGATGACGAACGATGTCGTGCTTGTCCGGATCGTCCCGAGGATCATATCGCCGCCGACCGTGAACGAGGCGAAACTCTCCAGATCCCCGGCGACCGTTCCCTCGAAGAACCAGATCGGGGGTGGGGCGGTTTCAAACGTGCCCGACTCGTTCTTGACGAAGGCCCGGGCACCTTCGGCGACGGGACCCGGCACCTGTTCGAGGTCGAGCACGAACTCACCACCGGGGAGCCTGAGCGTCACCGGGCTCCCCGAACCCGCGGCGGCGACGAACGCTCCCGGATCGGCGGTCACGAGGTCGTAGTTCCGGAGGGGTGGAAGGCTCGTGAGGTTCACCTCGCCGGTCGGCGGGACCGGGCTGAAATACGCAGGATCGGTCATGACCACGCCAACCGCAGGGCCGGACGGCAGGCCCGGCGCCGTCGCAGATGCAATATCGGGGAACGTCACGTTCTCATCGAGCAGGATCAGACCGGGGTGCTGCCGTGCAATCTCCTCAGTGATCGGAACCCTCTGCGGGGTTTCAATGACCGGATTGTACATCGACATGTCCCTGGGCGTGACCCACTCGTCGAAGGTATCGAGCCAGTTCGTGGTGCCCCCGGTGGAGGGCGCCGGAGCCGCGGCGGAACCCGCCGGAAGGAGGAACGCCAATATCAGGAGTATTTTAATTACCCGCATACCCGGTCACTTCATTGGTTGAGAGAGGTCTCGACATTCTTCTATAAACGATTTCTGTGTCGCGCGTCTACGCGTCGGGGCTTCCGGATGGTTCCATAGCCGGAAAACGTCAGCCATGTGCAGGAGGCAGACCGGACGGCAGGAGAGCTGACACGAGAACGACGAGTATTGATTGTTTCATCAGGCCACTGCTGGCGGGAGTGCCTGCGTAGATCGTGGCGATGGTGCCGGACGCCGCTGCCATGATTCCTATCCCGAGCGAAACCACCGGGCGCCGTTTTCCCCGTCCCAGCTTCCCGACCAGAGCTATAAGAGCGAAAGGCCATGCGAGGACGAAGGCGATGGCCGGAAAGAAGAGCAGACTCACGGTGCGTCCTTCCCGCGGGACCTCCGGATGAGGAAGTAGCCCACCAGGAGCACGATCACGGCCCCGAGAGCGCACGCGAGGTGCACGGGGTTGTAGAAGATGCTGAACACACTTTCGGCGCCGTGATACGTCGTCGTATCTGCGGGCTCCGCAAGCCCGGTCTGCCGGGTATTCTCCAGATCGGCTGCCGATGCCTCACCACTTGTCGGGTCGACCTGCACGCCTTCACCCGGACCCGTGGCTGCATGTGCAATACCATTGCCGGCCAGGATGAAGAGCAGCAGGGCGATGCAGATCAGCCCTCCCCGACCGGTACCGTTTATGAATCGTCTTTTGTTCATCGATCTTCACCTGCCGGTGTGTCCCGGCATACCGATCCCGGTATTCACGATGGAGACGTCGACGCTCTCCTATAAACCCTTTCTGTGCCGCGCGTCTACACATCGAGTCCATCCGATCGATTCCGAGCGCAGAACGAACGCAACAGGCCGGAACCCGGGTTGAGCCGGGGAGGGACCCTTCATCCCGGTAGCCACCAGCCGACCGGAACCCTGATGCCGGGGACTGTCCAATATTCTGGACATATGTCTAAAGTATTGGACATTCGAGAGGACCACCTCAGGATCCTCTCCCTCTTCACCCGGGGCTACGATCGCGAGATGTACATCCGGGAGGTTGCCAGACACCTTTCCATCAGCCACGGAACGGCCCAGACGGCCCTGGAATACCTTGAGGCAAAGCAGATCCTCCGTTCTGCTACCAGAGGCAGGACGCGGTTATTCTCCCTGCGCCGGGGCGATCACGCGCGGGACTTCTGCACCCTTGCCGAGGTCTACCGGAGGATCTGCTTTGGGGAAGAGGAACCCTTCGTCGCCGGAGTTCTCAGCCGGGTCATCCCCCTTATCGAGGGATGCGGTGCTGTCTTCGGGAGCCACGCCGAGGGGACCGCGGACGAGGAGTCCGACCTCGACCTGTTCGTTGCCGGAGAATGCCGGGTGGGGGAGATCGAGAGAGTCGGGAAGACCTACGGCATCAAAATTCACCTCACCGTCTACCCGCTGGAGATCTTTGATCGTGGTCTCCACACAGACCCCTTTCTCCAGGAAGTGCTCCGGAACCATATCTTGATCAAAGGCACCGAACACTTCGTCGAGAAGGCGGTGGGATGATGGACCAGCTTCTATGGTGCGGCCGGATCAAGAACGGGATCTCCCTTACCGCCCCGAACGAGACCCTAGCGTCGGCATACCTGGGGAAGGCCGAAGAGGCCCTTGAGACGATGCAGACGATCACCACTCACGACTGGAGGATAACGACCGCGTATTACGCGATGTACTTCTCCCACTTCTCCCTCTACGCGGTCCTCACGCGGATTGGAATACGGTGCGAAAACCATTCCTGCACCATCCTGCTCATGAAACGGCTTCTCTCCGACTACTTCACTCCGGAGGAGGCGACACTCGTGGAAAAGGCAAGGGGAGCGCGGGTCGACGCCCAGTATTACGTCTCGCGAGAGATTCCCGACCTCTTCTGCGACCAACTGGTCCGGGCCGCTCCCCGGTTTCTGGTGAAGTGCAGGAACATCGTCGGGGCGATGAACGAGAAGACCATCGGGATTCTGAGGGGACGCCTGGCGGAGGCGTTACGGGAGGAAGGGTGAGGGGGACCGCCTATAACGAGAGAGAACCATGAGACAACCATTAATACTAAGGGTCGCTGCCGTGCTCCTGGTGGTGCTCGCCGGGATCGCGCCGGCGGCCGCCCTCGACGACCTCGCGGCCGATCCTGTAGGGATCGAGGAGATGACGTATGACCTCTGCACGTTCGAGCGGGCGCTGGGGTCAAAGGAGCGGACTGCAGCGGCTACCTATATCGCCACCGCGATGGAGGAGCGCGGGCTCTCGGTCAGCACCGGGAGGTTTTCGTACAGCAACTGCTACTTCGACCCGCCGCTTGCCCTCTCCTCAAACATCATCGGTGTCAGGGAGGGATCGACCGACAGGATCGTCGTTATCTCCGCGCACTATGATACCGCCATCCCGGAGACCCCCGGTGCCGACGACAACGCCGCGGGCGTCGCAACGATGCTCGAGGCCGCCAGGATCCTCAACGACACCCCCCTGAACCATACCGTCTACTTCATCGCCTTCGGCGGCGAGGAGACCGGGCTTGAGGGGAGCACACGGTGGCTCGCCGACAACCCGGACCTCCACAACCGGATCATCGCGGCGATAAACCTCGACTGCGTCGCCTCCGGGGACCGGCTGCTCGCAACAGCGCTCCCTCAGCACCGGTGGATCCTTGATCTGCTCCCGTCGTGCATCGAGGAGACGCCGGAGCGGCTGCTTGACGCTGCACGGGGGGACGAACACGCCTTCCGTGCCGCGGGGATACCGGCGCTCCGGCTCTACGAGCGCGACAGTTATGCGATCATCCATACCCCCGACGACCAGCCTGAGAGGCTCAACTACACCCTTGCCGCGGAGTGTGCCGCGATCGTCGCCGGGACGATTGTGGGGATTGACGCGGCCGATGACGCGCCGGAGATCGATCTCTTGGTCGAGAACGGGACGGTCACCTTCAGAACCCCGGCCGACGCGCCGGTCGAGGTGATCGTCGACGGCACCAGCCTCGGGGTGCTCCCGTCCGGGTCGGTCACCCTCCCGGGAGGGGTCCACGTCGTGCAGGCGGCCACCTACGGCCCTACCGGAACGAAAGCGATTGCGACGGCCACGGGGGAGGGGGTGAAAATCGTGCCGCCGGTGGTATCCGGGAGCGTCGTCATCATCCCCTGGGGGGACAAAACCGGACAGGACGACGCTCATCGAGGCGATTTCACCTTTGCGACCATTCCGCTCTCCTACCGCCTCGACCGGCCGGAAGTGGTCGTCCGGGTCGACGGCTACCTGGACGGGATATTGATCCGGGATCTTGAGGACGGTCAGGCGGTCATCCCGGTCCCGGGGCCGCACTCCTTCACGGTCGTGGCATACGGACCGGACGGTGCGGTCCTCGGGGTCGACCGGGCCGACTTCTCTATATCGAGTTATAGGATGGTCGAACTCGACGGGGGAATCCTGCAGGTCGATGAGACCGGCGGGGCAACCTGCCTGGCATCGGCTCAAACCTACACCCGCACCTACACCCCCGGCGAGCGCTACCGTATCGTGGTGGGGTGCGACTACCGGGACACTGCGGATGCGTTCCTGCGGGCGGCGGAGTTCCGAGTAGATAGTCCCGGCGGCCGGAGGTCTGAATGCCGCTTCTTTGACGTGCCGGGCCTCAACGACACCCGGAAACGTGAGATCGGGTTCTGGCTGGAGCCTGATGGGCCGGGCACCTACCGTTGGATTATCTCCTGCAGCGAGGGCGATGAAAAGGCTACGGAGGTGGGGAGCCTCATTCTTCAGTGAGCCGGCCCGGGGTATTGATCCGGTACAGTCTCCGGCACCGGACAATCCCGAAGTACAGTGAAACCCCGGGAGAATGCCCGGCTGAAATGTTGAGGAGAGAAAAAAGACGGCATGGCGTGGCCGGGCGGCCTTTCTTCCGCCCCAGAGAGGCATCGTCCGGCCGACGAATACCCAGGCCTCCAGGGGCGCTGCTATGATTTACATCCGACGCGGGAGTATCTACCCGCCGGGAAGGGGTGTGAGGGCTTCCGGGACCGGAGAGCAGCCGTTTTGGTGGGCAGGGTGGCCACGGGACTGAGGGCGGTTGATCCTCGTCCAGGTGCGCACCAGATGTATAAGTCAGGTTACAGGCGGGCTCTCCTGCGGTGATGCTCCGGTCAGAACCTTCGATAACTTCTGCTCCGGTGTCCGACGGCGATAACATTAATCACCAGAAGGTTATCTACGATCGAGAGGATCGCCCGATAGTCCCCGATACGGAGCGAGTAGAACGGAGGATTATCCGGACCCTTCAGTTTTTTGAGGTGTTTTTTCGGATCAGGCTCGCCAGCAAGCGACGCAAGTTCCTCGCCTATCCGAATCGCTACAGGCCGGGGAATACTTCTAAGGTTATGGCGGGCTGCCGCGGTGATGACCACGCGATAGGTCATTCACCTCTCAGCTCCGCCATGACCTCTTCCAAGGTATAGACCCTCCCTGCCCTGAGGTCCTCAAGCGATCGTTCGAGGTCCCGGATCGCTTCTTCGCTGAGGGGTTCCTCATCGACCGCCATATCCACCAAGCGCTCGATCACCTCATTGTATGACTCCCGGGGATGGATTTTCAGGGTGTTGAGCCGACTCTTGAGCTCTACATCGATCTTGATGGTGACGCTTGTCATACTGAGGTATACTCAGGTATACTCAATGAAGGTTTGTATGGTGTGAACAGGTACATAAGACGATCTCCTGTGCAACCTTTTCCGACACCCAGACGGCACGATTACATGCGATCGAACCTTCTGATAAGGTCCAGTGCGCCTGCTCAAACTGGACCTCCCCATGAGAGAAGCGGAGAGTACTATCCTTGAGGCCCGGGGCCGGCGGCGACGATCAGCAGGATGAGCGAGAAGACCACCGGGCCCCTAAGGAAGCACCTGATGGGGGCGTTGCGGGGAGAAGGATACGGGGGCACCACCCCGCTCACCTCCCGGCGATCACCGATGCCGTGGTCCACATCAGTATTTCATGTACATCCCGAGCACCGCCGAACCGCCATCGATCGTCGGGATGAGGGCCACGATGCTGCTGTACTCGTCCAGCTGCTGTGTCGACGTCCACCGCGCAGCACTGTTCTCATCGAACCTCTCCACCCGGAGGAGGGTACCACCGTAGTCATTCTCAGCAAGGGCCGCCGAGAGGTATCCGCCGTCAGGGACCCAGGTCACCGGAGCGGAGGCGTTGGCCGTTTCCTGCCGGAAGATGCTCCCATCCTCCCCAAGCGAGACCTCCAGATCCTCCGTCGATCTGGAGCCCGTGACCCCGGCAAGGAGATGGTAGCCGCTGGTTGGATCCTGTCGCGCCGCCGAGAGGAGGTACGGCTCTCCGGAACTGCCCCCGACCGTCGTGTTCCAGACCGGTGCGCCCTGATCATCGAACCTGACCGTTGTGACGGTCCCGGGCGCCCCTGCAATCTCTCCGGCGACGAGGAGCCCTCCTGCCGGATCCGGGACGATGATCGGGATCGTACCCGGATCCACTTCTCCGGCCGACTTTCGCCACGCGATGGTGCCTTTATCGTCCATCTTTGCAATCAAACTACCTTTGGCCAAGACCCAGCCCCCGGCGCCCGAGGGTGCGATCACCCAGTACTCCAGCTCTTCTGTTCATTTCATGTTCCTCCAAGAATTTCCCGGAGACAGGAGAGGTACACATGTCAACGTTCATTCTATAGACCTTTTCTGTGACGCACAGATGTCGGATCCGTCCAATCGAATCTACACCCGGAAAGAGCCCTTACGGCCTCGAGACATGAGCTGCACCGGGGATCACCTGCATTTATCGGGGAGCGGCCGGGTCAGCCAGGAATAGGCCGGCCAGATCCCGGAGTTCGTCACGGTCACACGTAGTTCTCAGACTCCACTATTGTCTCCCAGTCGCGCGATGATCATGGTCTCCAGACGATCATCCTCGAGATCCAGAAAGAACACCGCTTTGTCTGCAGGGATCTCCCGTGGTGACCCATCAACGATATGCCGGGACGGATCGTCACGCACCCTGCCGCCGCTTTCGAGCACCTCCGATCTGCCGGAGTGGAACGAGAATCCCGAGGACCGGGAGTAGGGCGTCGAGCCCGAGCACATACGCCCAGGCCTCGATAGTCGGGAAGAACGAGCCATGCACCTGGAGCAGAACGAGGGAGACGGTGCCGAACCAGAATAGAATCAGTAGCGGCAGGCAGAAGACGACCACGGCGAGCCAGGCATATTCCCGCACCGGGATGTTTCCCCGGGCGAAGAACGGGCGAAAGAACCAGACGAGGAGAGCGGCGATAAAGAGGGCCGCAAGGGTAGAGATCCCCCACAGGGAGAGGCTGAGCCAGCGGAGCAGGATCGCCATGGAGAGGAGAACGGTACTGAAGGCGATCAGGATATACTCCTTTGTCGTGACCTGCCCCCGGTCCCGGCCGGTGAGGCGGGGCCAAGTGTACCAGAGAAAGAAAACAACGGCAAACGTGCCGAGAAGGAAGAGATAGACCGGACCCAGGGAAACTACAGTCTCCAGGGTCATGAGAACCGCCTGAGCAAAGCCGAATTCGGTCATGCCGGTGCTCCGGAGGGCGCATCTGCGGGCAGATCTCTCCTATGGGCATCCAAAAACCGGGGAAGAAGGGTAGATCTCACTGCTTCCCCTCATCAGCAAAGACATATTCGACATACGGTTCCGGAACGCCGTCCCGGAGCGCAGTTCCGGAAAACGCATAAACCGGCCGAATAAGGTCCTGCACAAAGCCCCTCGGCTCCATCCAGTAACCAATCGCAACATTCTCGATCGTGATCTGGTCGTACTCTTGCCCCGTGTGAGGGCGGACAGTCCGTGTTGCACGAAGGTCCTCATACGCCTCCTCGGGGGATCGGAGGCTGACGTTCCCGTCCGGCTCCACCTCTCGCCAGGTCTTCACGAGCCCGGCGACCCCCCCGCCGTCGCCCAGAATCACCGCAAATTCGTCACCATAGACCGGCAACCCGTCGAGCGACCGACCGAACCTGACTGCCTTGGTGACGTCGTACGACACCTTCGGTTCGGTGGCACCTGCTTCCCAGATCTCCTGCATCTGGTTCACCTCGATCTTCACGACCCGGGCGTCCGGCGACTGCATGCCGGTCTTCTCCAGGAATGCGAGAGCAATCTTCTCCGCCTCCGCGTCCGAGGGAAGGTCAGGCTGGTCGGTCACTTCGGTCGGCAGTTCCAGGTCAGGGATGTGGTAGGCCACGGCGCCGGAATGTGCATACACCGATACCTGCTCCTCCGGATCCTTCGAGGCGTCGATGAGAAGGAACTCGCCGGTCCTTTTGTTCATTGCCCCTGGTTCCCCCGAGAGCCCGAACCTTCCTGCAACCTCCCGGACCTGCTCTTCCGTGACGGCGGCAGGGACTACCCGGTAGAGTGTATACGAGTCCCGCACCTCCGGAAACTCAGCGGTGAGAGAGAACATAGTTTCGCCTGCGCCCACCCCGGCGGGAAGAGAGCTTTCCGGGACCTGGCCCGGACCAAGAACCCATACGCACCCGGCTATGATCGCGAGAGCGAGACAGACGAGTACACCAATCTTTAGTGACATTTTAAGACCATCTATTTACTATCCCGGGAGATTCCGCTGCCCGGGGCGGGAGGGGCGTGCCTTTGCACACGGAATGCGTAGACCCTGTTGCCGCTTCCTGTGCCGAGCAGGGTGCGAGCGGCCTTGCACCATGAAGCGAATAACTCCGGAGCATAAGATACTCCAGGGTAGCAGTGTGATCAGGGAGAATGGCCGGCCCGACCACCCCATAGTAAACAACGAAGTAATCGTCGTGTTCCGGGGACAGCGGCTTCTCAACAACGGTGAAATAACCAAGAGACGTTTCGTTATCGAATTTTGTTACGGCAACGGGACTAAAGATCGGTTCCCCCTGTGATAAATCAGGTTCTTTGGAGAGGAATAGCTCAGCGGAAGAGACATTCCCAGATGCTCGGAGGTGGCTGCAGAGGACCATCTCAGCCTGTAAGAGGTCTGCCTTGTCATCGAAGTACCAGTTGACGACCAGATACCGATCACCCGACACGGTGTCGACATACATTGCATAGCTGCAGTGCCGTGAGAGGACCGGGAACAAGGATGGGCACCCGTCTTCGATATCGCCGAGCAGGACAACATTCCCATCGATCGTTCTATTTACGGCGACAGAGCCGTTCTCCGCATACTCATACCGGGGCTGCGGGATATACCATTTCTGCAGGGCCTCAGGGGGAGGATACCCGGGACCGATGGCGAGGAGGTCAATGAGCAGGAGGATACCGAAAGCACCGATAGCGATCAGGAGGAGAATGAATGCGAATTTGCTGGTTCTGTCGGTTTTCAGGGATTTCATCTGGATCTACCACCATAAAGAGGGGTCAGGGCCTCACCCAGGTCGCCATGGCACCCCACCAGTTACCATAGACTACGTTATGGATCTGAGTATCCCATGTGTCATGTATGGACACCCAGTCCTCCGTATAGTCGTGATAACCTACACAGGCAACGCTGTGATCACCATAAGGCCTATCTCCTCCTATAGGCATGCCGCCGCCCCACAGGCTGAGAACAAAAGGCCTCTGTGCATCCACCTCGCTCTTTACCTTATCAAACGTCATCCGGGCATCGTCGCTTGAATCCATTGAAGAATCACACATTTAAGTGCACAGAACGCCTACGTTTCCTTTGCCTCCGGGCTTGCGGGGTGCGTCATCCGGGCGTCAGACCCGGGGGTGGGCGGCCCCGCACACGAGCGGGCACCGCACGCGGCATCCAATCCGATTCTGGGTCGTTAGAACATATAAAATCAGCAGCCATCGTTCGGTTTTTTCCGAATTCATCTTAAACCTTCTCATTGTGGGGCGATCGCACGGCAGTGTGCCGCCTTCCCCGCCGGGTGATATGCCCGAAAGGATGCACTCACCCGATCTCTGGAGAACCGGTTCGGAACAGAAAAACCCAAACCTTTTCTTCGCTGAGGGGGAGGATGATACCTCCCGGGATTTTCCCGCAGTCGGCCTCTAAGGCTGGATAATAGCTGGATAGGGTGGCCCGAGGCCAGGCGGTGACGCCCAGACTGATGTTGTGGTTCAGTTCACTTCCTCCGACTTGCCTTCCCCGTGGAAAGAAGCGATGCATATCGAGGACGGGCGACGGGGACTCCCCTTCAGGGCCACGTCGTCAGGACCACGTAATACGCACCCTCGTACTCCATGAGCGGGTACAGCCCCCTCTCCCCCTGGGGACCGTAGGCATCGTGGAGCGCCTTGCTCTCCCGGTACGAGACCTTAGTTCCCCCGATGACGCGCTGGTCCCGGTAGCCCCACTCCCATGCCGACGGGTTCCGTTCCTCGCCCCGGATGACCGCATCGAGCGCCGGATGATCGGCAAAGTCCTGCCCGGTCAGAGGAACGACCATGCTCTCTCCCGGCTCCGCTCTCTCCATGACGTAGAGCATCGGCTGCCCGCCTGAACTCTCGTAAGCATAGACGATGAGGGCGTCGGCGAGCATGAAGCCGAGGACGACGGCGACGGCGACGGCAAGACCGCAGGCGAGAACGATTCCTGCCGTTTTGAGCTGGTTCCTTGATTTCGGATTCTTATCTTCTTCCATTCCGATAGCCACCTTTTTTGACCCGACCCTAGGGGATCAGGATGAGAAAGTAGTAATACGCACCCTCGTATTCGATGTACGGCTGGTTTCTCGCCTCGACATTGGGACCAAACGACTCGATAAGTACTTCCCGTTCCAGGTATGTCACCGGAGCGCTCCCAATCGTTCGCTCGTCGAGGACACCGTACGGTGTGTCTCCCGAATACCAGGCACCGGGACCCCGGTTGTCGCCCCGGATTGCGGAGTCGAGCGCCGGGTGCTGCTCGAAGTCTTTCTCGGTCAGGTGGATGATCGATGCATTTTCCGGCGGCAGTTCGCCCCTGATCTCCCAGACGTTCAATCTCGGGGATCCACCGCTTGCTTCGAGCCAGGTGAAGAGGGCGGTGCACGTGAGCACAACCGTCGCGACGAGGAGGACGACGCCGATGAACACCAGAACCCCCACGATGATCAAACGTCTGTCATGTTTCGATTTCATGTGACCTCCTTTAATATCCGATCCTGCTGGAAGGATCCTGAGCGCTCACCACAGCCACAACAACCATGCTCACCAGCAGACGGCGAGAAGCATGGAGAATGCCCGCATTCCGATTTTTCCTTTCATGTGTCTTTCCTCCGTTTTCATTCACCTGAGGTAGGAGAGGCACACGTTTTGAGTACACGGAATGCATACATTCTGTTACCTCCAGGGATGGGCGGGCACCACACGCGGCACCTCATTCGGATCTGCGTCATGAGAACATATAAAACCCGCAACAATCCGTCGGATTTTTCCGAACAATACAAAAATGTTTCTATAGGATGACCATCAGCAGATGACCATCAGCAGATTGGCTGCTCGCCCAACGGGGTGTATTCCGGGCGATACCGGTTCGTATGGGAGTTATTTGCAAAACCAGGCTTTCCGTGAGCCGTGCCGCACGCCGCCGGCAGCACCACCGCCACGGGATCAGATCGCCCTCACCATCCGGAACCGGATCGCAAGGTTTAAGGTTTGTTCGGTCAGAACCGAATGACGACATCGGGTTTTATAAGATTCCCCCTCGAATTCGGGTTTAGTTCCGGGTGCGAGAATGCCCGGGCGCACCTTCGGGGGTACTCATGAAACGATGGTTATGCATGCTGGCAGCACTCTTCCTGCTCGCGGCTCTGCCTGCTGCCGTCAGCGCCGCACCACCTGCGCACAACTATGACTGTTCGGATACGACGCCGACGGCCTACGACGCACAGGTGGATCAGGCTGCGATGGGCTACTCCAGCTCGTCGTCCATGAATGCACACGCATCGACGGCCTACAGTACGTTCAGGTCGGATGCTATATTCTTCTTCAATGGCCACGGCCTCTACTACGACGACTCGCATAAAGGCGGTGGAATAAAGTTCTCCTCGGAATCCTGGATACTTGCCGACACCGGCGGTCACTACCCGGGAAACGACCAGTACTACATAACTGATTACGGGACCGATATCAGGGATGTCCTGCTCGCGGTTTACCTCGCCTGCTATTCGTCGCACGACAACCAGTACAACGGGGATCTCCTCCAGCAGACCATGAACAAAGGAGCAGACATCTGCCTGGGGTTCGACGGCGAGGTCGAGGTCGAAAACGGAAAGTGCTGGTCAGGGAACTTCTGGGATCGGGTGCGAAACGGGGAGACCGTTGCAAGCGCCGCAAGCAACGCAAAGGACGACTGCTACTGGCACTGGCCAATCGGCTACTGGGGAGTGGACACCTACGAGATCTCCGGCAATTACAACAGTTATCTCACTCCCGCCCGCTACGGAATCTACTAATAAACTAATAATGGTGGTTCAACTATGAAACGGATATACATCCTTGCAACGCTCTGCCTCATTATCGCGGTCTCGGTCGCGGCAGCGGCTGGCATCAACGCTCCGATCGGAGTGGATACTGCGAAAGAAAAAGCACAGGACTTTCTTAATGCACCCGATGCAACCGTCCAGTACCAGAAGACCGAGCGCCTGAATCAGGGAGAGTACTACGTCTTTGGCATCGGAGGCGGACAGGTTTACGTCAACGCCCATACCGGGGCTGTTGAGCGCGCCACGTTTGACTCTGCACGGAAGGATTCCCACGAGATCCGGCTGGATCAGGCCGCAGCCGAAGCGGCGGCAAGGGCCTACGCTGAAGAGAAGTACAGCGGTTTTGCGGAGAAGAGTATGCGGCTTATCGAGTCGAACCTGGTCTCTCACGGCGATGCAGGCAGCGAATATTTGTACATCTGGAGGGAAGAGAAGAACGGTGTCCTCACGCCGAACACGGTTGTCGTAAACGTCAACCCCGGTACCGGCGAGATCGTCTCGTACATCGGGATCCGGCGGGAGATCAAATGCCCGCTTGAGCCGGCACTCTCCCGGGACGAGGCGCTGAAGGTCGCGGCCGGGGAGTTCCCGGGAATCCGGGTGACCGGTGCGACGGCCGACCTCTCCGTCGAGTACACCCGGCCGGACGCACAGACGCTGACGTGGGTGGTGACGATGAAAGGCGAGCCGGAGGGTGACGTCCTCCAGGGAGGGCTCGTCGTCATCGATGCACGAGCAGGAGAAGTGCTGATGGTAAGCCCATACCTCTAAATCACTTCTTTTCCTAAGTGGTAACAATGCACTCGAGGATGTGGGTATGGATTGGCCTTTGCGCCGTTCTCGTTCTTGCCGCGGCGAACCTCGCCATACTTGCGGCCTTTCCCCCGGAGCAGGGACACGTGCAGGAACCGCTCAAGCGGGTGAACTGGATACTGCCGTTCGGGCCGGGGTTCGAGTACCCCGGCTCCTACGAAAGCCCGGTCATCGTCTACGACGGAGCGAACGAGACCTGGCACCTGCGGAACGTTACTGCCTACAACCGGGCAATCAACCTCGGCGAACGCTACAGCCTTGATCCGACCCGCCCGGAGGATATCCGGTACACCCCTGATATCGCAATCGAGGGCGACAAAATCAGCCTCGACTTCTTCATACGGAACCTTGCGGGCGAAGACTGCGCCCGTGCCGACCTTGCCGTGGCGACGGAGATCACGGGCCTGAACGCCACCACCGGGTTCCCGACGGGGGATATCCTCCCCGGCATCGCGACGACGCTGCCCATCGATAACCTCGCCGCCGGCGAGTGGCGGGAGGTGCGGGTGACGGCGGACCTTCCAAGACCCGGGCAGGAGGAGAGCCTTATTCTGACGGTCGATCTCGCCGCCCCCTGCACCATCACGACCCCGAACGGCACGCCGGTCACCTTCGACCTCCGGCGGGTGAGCGTCGTCGAGTCCGGTCCCATCCCCGCCGGCGAGGGCGGGATCGACCCCGGCTACAACAGGACCCGCCTTCCCCGTGCACCGGCATCGTTCGTCGTAGCGGGGAGAGATGCACCGGAACCAGTCCCGCCGCCGACCTTCCGGGCGAGCTGAGGGAGATGCGGCACACCCCTTTTCCGAAACCCGGGGCGGTTCCGGAACGCTTTTCTCTCCCGGCAGAAGAGTACCTGATTGTTTCAGGTCAGACTATGGAAGACGTCACGCTCGACCGGGACGACATCACCGCTCTCGCCTCCGACACCCGGGTCGCCATCCTCAAAGCGCTTGATTCCCGGCCCATGACGGTGAGTGAGCTCGCCGATGGGCTCGATCTTGCCAGGTCGACCATCCATGAGCACCTTGCCGTTCTCGCCGACGCGGACCTGGTGACGCACGAGAACGCCCGGAAATGGCGGGACTACACCCTGACGAAGAGAGCCCGACGGGTCCTTCATCCCGGAAAGGACCACCGGATCATCTTCCTCCTCAGCACGTCCCTCGTTGCCATGACAGCCGGGGCGCTTCTCGTCGCCTCGTTCCTCCGCGGTTTCGCCGTCCAGGGGGGAAGCGCCGTCCGGGAACTCCTTCTCCTCTACGCGGGCGAGGCGCTCCTTGGCGTGACGATCGCGCTCTGGTACCTTGCGGTGCGGTGCCGGAGGGATAGCTTCCCATGCCGGGGGTAACTGCCGGGTTTCCCCCCGCTCACCCGCCGCCACCAAACAACCCCCGAAACTGTTCCGCAAGGTCCATTGCCGCCGCCTCCTCAGGCTCGACCCAGGTGTAGTCCTCGTGCTCCGGGCTGAGGCTGACCTCGGTCCTGTCGGCATCGCAGGCCATGACCAGGTAGGCGATCCTCTTCGTCGGGAGGTCGAGTTCCCCGGCGCCCGCGACGTGCCGGAGGGTGACCCGCATCCCGGTCTCTTCCCGGGCCTCCCGCCGGAGGGCACGGTCGAAGGTCTCCCCGGGGTCGAGCGTCCCTCCGGGGAGGTCCCACTTCCCCGGGTTGATGGGGTCGTCAGCAGCGCGTTTCAGGAGGAGGACCCTCCCTGCGCCGTCCCGGATGAGCGCCGAGACGGCGAGGTAGAACGGTTTTTCCGGCATACGGCAAGATAGATCCCTACCGACAGAAATACCTCCCCCACGGCAGAACCGTAAAGAGTCATCAGAACCCACCTTGATGGGTCACGAGGGAGCGCCCCCATTCATGAACGGTATGGTCACGGATTTCCTGATAGTCGCGGACCAGATCTTCATCCTGGTCCTCCTGATCGCCGCGGGCTACGTCGCTGTTTCGACAAAGATCGTCGACCCCCGGGCCACCCGGGGGCTCTCGGGGCTCCTCATCAACATCACCATCCCGGCGCTGATCGTCGCCTCGATGCAGGTCCCCTTCACCCCTGAGCGCCTCGTCGGCGCAGAGACCCTGATCCTCGCGACCGGGATGCTCTACGTCTTTTCGTTCGCCCTCGCCTGGGCAGTCTCGAAGGCCATGCGGGTCCCGGCCGCGGAGGAGGGGGTGCTCCAGTTCGCGATCGTCTTCGGGAACGTCGGGTTCATGGGGTTCCCGGTCGCCCTGACGCTCTTCGGAGAGGAGTCGCTCTTCTACGTCGCGATCTTCAACCTCGTCTTCAACGTCCTGGTCTTCTCGGTCGGGATCGCGATGCTGACCGAGGAGCGCGAGGGGGGATTTGACCCGAGACTGCTTGCAAACCCCGGTATCGCGGCCTCCGTCGTCGGGCTCGCCCTCTTCCTCGGCTCGGTGGAGATCCCCTCCCCCTTCATCGACTCGATCGACCTCCTCGGGGGGGTGACGACGCCGCTTGCGATGATCATCGTCGGGGCGATGCTCGCGACGTTCCCGGCGCGGGAGATGGTCGGGGACTGGCGGATCTGGGCGACGAGCGCCGTCCTCCTCCTCGCGGTCCCGGTGGCCTACTGCTACCTCTTCTCCCCGGTCTTCTCTGACCCCCTCGTCAACGGCGTCATGATCACGATGGCCGCGATGCCCGCCGCCGCAAACACCGCCATCTTCGCGGAGCAGTACGGCGCCGACGCCCGACTCGCGTCGCAGATCGTCTTCGTCTCAACGATCGGGTCGCTTGTTACGATTCCGCTGATGACGACGGTGCTGCTGTAGGGTGGTGTCGGGGCATCTTTAAGAGTGTGCTTTGGTGCGCAAGGCGAATCGCCGGTCACCCGGTCTTCGTCCACTTTTGCGTGGGGTAACCCGGGGTACGTGAAACTATTAGCGGCCCTGGCTATGATAGGGACACAAGAGAACACACTTTCACCCCGCCTCCGCAAACGTTATGTTAGGCCGCTCTGATTGAGCATGTAACGACATAATCGTCGCCGACTATGGGGTCTGACCGGGAGTGGTGAGGCATGAGGCCGGGACTACAGCAGATCGATGGAAAACGAAGGACATTCACCGGGGCGTTTGCACGATTCGGGAAGAAGGACCGTTATAGGCCAAAGAAGGTCGGGAATGAGTGGGTCGCGTACGACGTGACGGTGCTGCTTGTCGATGTCCAGGACATCGATGGAAATCCGATCACCGACCACCTCTGGTTCAACTACACGAAGGGGTTCGAGAGCCTCGGGGATCTGCAGGAAGGGGACGTGATCAGGTTCGATGCCAGGGTCAGGCCCTACGTCAAGGGCTACATCAACCAGAGAACATATATCGACGATCGGGAGGTCGACTATAAACTGGCCTATCCGACAAAGGTTACCCGGGTCCAGTGAACCCCCATGGAAGGGGTTTCCTGCCAGGGCGGCAGGACCCCGCCAGGCCGGGTTCCTCAGCGGTTATGGGGCTGTCCCGGCTCTCTCGGTTGCCTTAATCAGGTAGTACCCGAGTCTCCTCTCCAGGTCGTCCTGCTCTCCTTGCGAAAGCGTTGACACTCCGGCGTAGATCTCTCTGACCTCCGTAACAAACCGGGTCTTCTCTTCCTCTGAGAGATTCGTGGCGGCATCCCTGATAAAAGCCCAATCCTCCTCGCTCGGTTCACATTTCTCCGGTTCGATATCCCTCCACGACGAGGGGATCGGGACGGCCTGCGGAAGTTTCGAATCCCTGGTCACCAGGATGATGGTCAGGTTCCCGGCCCTCCCGGGCTCTTTTGTCGGGGCGGGCATCTCTACCGGGTCATGCACAGCGCCCGCACCCGGTGCGTGGAGGAGGAGCAGGGCCGCGAGCAGCGCTGCCGAAAGAGAGAGGAAGAGCCATGTTACCGATCTTCTCTTCGTCGAATCATCCTCCATAGACCACGCTTACCCTGTATCAGAGATCTTCTCTTCCCTGCAGACGAACACGGCAACGGGTGTCCGTAACAGGTCGTCAAGAACCCCCCAACAGCGGCAAGAGCCGTCACCGTAATCCCGTAGAGGTTTATAGCGCCGATTCTCATGGGAAGTCAATACCCCCTGCGATAACCAGGTAGTCGGCCGGAACCGGAATGAAGCCCGACTCTGTGCTCATAACGGCCGTACCCACCGTTGTCATCCAGGTATTCTCTCTCATCAAGCGTTTCGTGCCCCCCACTCCCCGGTACTCGAGGCTGAACGTGACCGGGGCTGCTTCCTCCGGCGGCGGAACGAAGCCGTCGAGGAATACGACCGTGGTGTAGGTCCCGCTCGAAACCCGGATGAACTCAGCGACGCCGACATCACCGGGGGTTTCGAGCACGGGCACGAGCAGCCGCGGTTCTCTCTTCATCTCCCATGCGGTCAGGTTGGTAGGCCGCTGGTGCCGGGGCAAGCGTTGCAGTTCGTCTTCAGTCTGCATCACCTCACACGATACGGATATATCAGGCGCGCACTCTCCCGTCGCCGTGAACGCGAGCATCTTCCCGTAGGGTGTCTCCCGAACCGCCGCCTGCCACGCGGTAACCCGAGCGCCGGAGAACGTCTCCTCCGGGATCACCGGTTCACCCGTTGCGTTCGCCGGGATAGGGACCATGATCGTGGCGGTGCCGTTCGTGGCAGGATCGGGTAGATTGGTGATCGAGATCCGGTAGAAGTTGCCCGGCAGAACGGTCTCGGTAAACGCGGAAAGGAGGAACAGCACGACAATCATAGCAAAAATGGCAGTGAACGCCTTGAAAACAAAGTCAACCTTCATACAGGCCTCGCTTCGGGAGTCGAACCCAGGGATGGACCGTGCATGCCCGGATACCGGTACCTACGGGTGAGATATCGACGTTCGGTTATAAACCTTTTCTGTGGCGCGCGTCTACGCATCAAGCATCCCTTATCGATTCCAGGCGTCATTGTGGTGTCTGCAAGCCGGAGCCGGGAATAGTGCGAAAGGCCATCCTCCCTATCACACCACCGTCCGCAGGGTCGCAAGAAGAAAGACCAGCCCCCCGAGGCCGGTGTTGACATATGGGAGGTACCAGTAGACCCGGTCGATCGAGAGGCCTTCCCGGAGGAGGAGGGCGAGGGGGACGGCCGGGTAAATCAGGACGAGCAGGCTTAAGGGGTGAAGACCGGCAAGCCAGATGACGAGGGCGGCAAGCCCCGACCAGAAGACGAGGCAGAGGAGGAGTGAGCGCCGTCTCCCGAGGACGACGGCCGTCGTCGTCATTCCCGCGGCCGCATCCCATCCGATATCGGGGATCGCGGAGAAGAGGTGCATCGCGGCGATGTGGAGGTAGCCGGCGATGACGAGAGCCGGCGGCGGGAGGGCGCCGCCCGCGAGGTAGTAGCCGAGGATCCCCGGGACCACGTAGAGCATGTTCGAGGAGAAGTCGAGGACCGGGACCTCCTTGAACCGGAGCGGCGGGGCGCTGTAGAAGTAGGAGAGGAGGAGGAACAAGAAGAGAAGCGCCTGCCCGACGGTGTCGAGCGCAAAGATGAGCGCGAGGCTGACGGCAGCCGCAAGGCCGATGAGGAGGAGCAGGTCGCGGCCGTCCGCATCGCTGATGCGGTACTCCTTCACATCCTTCTTGGGATTGAACCGGTCGGTATCCTGGTCCCACCAGTCGTTCACCCCGTAGATGAAGAGGTTTGCCGGTAAGAAGAAGTAGACGAGGAAGAGGGCGTAGGCGGGGTCAAAGAAGGCCGTCCAGGAGTTCATCCCGAGGGCGTAGCCCACCACGTAGGTCCCACCGGTGTAGATCCAGAACCGGAACCGGGAGACCCGCCAGGCAAGCGAGAGGAGCCGGGGAGCCACGGGGGGTCACGCCTTTAAGGTGTTTGCGGCGGCCCTGGAGACGATCCGTCCCACCGAGGGCTTCACCTTCCCCCGGTAGACGACGGCCGGATCGTGTTCTATCGTTTGGGCCGTCCAGCGGTACATGTCCGACGCCGTCCGGATCGGGATCCGGTAGCGCCGGGGGATGTACCGGAACCCGGTCTCCGCCTGCTCCTGCCACTCCCGGTACCGCCGAAGCTGGAACCGGAGAAACGCCGCAAACCCCCGGGGGTGCCGGGCGGCGGTTGCCGCCGAGAGGTCGTCGAGCCCGAACGCCTCGATCTCTTCGGCGGGAAAGTAGGTCCGGCCGAGGGCGAGGTCTTCCGCGATGTCGCGGATGAAGTTGACGTACTGCATCGCCCGGCCGAGGTTCTGGGCTGCAACGTATGACTCCGGGGGGAGATCGAGGAGCCGGGCCATCATCAGCCCGACCACCTCGGACGAGCCGTAGAGGTAACCCTCGAGGTCCCGGATCGTCCGGTAGGAGGTGACGGTGATGTCGCTCTCCATCGAGGAGAGGAACGCCACCGTCCACGCCGGATCAAAGTCTTTCCGCCCCGCAAGTTCGACGAACGAGTCGATCACCACGTCCCCCGTCGCCTCCCCGGCCGCGGCAGCGGCGTAGCGGCCGGTGAAGGCGTAGAACTCATCGACCTCCTGCGGCACCGCGTCCACGTAATCGTCGGCGACACGGACGAAACTGTAGAGCGAGAAGACGTCCTTTCGCACCCGCGGCGGGAAGAAGAGGGTCGAGTAGAAGTAGGTCTTGCTCCCCCGCCTGAAGATATCGTAGATGGTCTCGTCGATCACGGGGCGCACCTCACCGCCGGCAACGGTCAATCAACTCACGGGCGACGATCTGGGAGGATATCAGGGTCATCGGCACCCCGATCCCCGGGTGGGTGTACTGGCCGGCGTAGTAGAGGTTCGGAACCCGGCGGCTCCGGTGCGCCGGCCGCCAGAGCGCCGTCTGGCGGAGGGTGTGGGAGAGGCCGAGCGCCGTGCCCCGGTAGGCGTTGTAGCGGTTCGAGAAGTCCGAGAGCGCGAAGATCCGCCGGGTCACGACCGAGTCACGGATACTCTCGCCGAGGATCTCCTCCATCCGGCTCATGAGGTGGTCATAGAACCGCTCGCGGAGTTCCGGGGTATCCTCGATGCCGGGGGCGAGGGGTGCGAGGACGAAGAGGGTATCACAGCCCTCCGGGGCGGCGGTCGGATCGGTCCGCGAGGGGACGTTGACGTAGAACGAGGGGCCTGTCGGCCAGGCGGCTTTTTTAGGATCGAAGATCGTCTCAAACCCCTCCTCCCAGTCCCGCTCGAGGAAGATGTTGTGGTGGGCAAGCCCCTCGACCACCCGGTCGACGCCGAGATAGGCGACGAACGTGGACGGGGCGAGAACCTTTTTTGCCCAGTAGGAGGCTGGGTACGACCGCGAGCCGTCGGGGAGGAGGTGCATCTCGGCAAACGGGTAGTCCGCGTTGACGACGACGACATCGGTCTCGTGCGCCCCGAGGGGGGTGACGACCCGGCGGGCGGTCCCGCCCTCGACGTCGATGGCGGTCGCCGGTTCGTTGTAGCGGTACTCGACCCCGAACTCCCGCCCGAGCGAGACGAGGGCCTCGACGACCGCCCGCATGCCCCCTTCCGGGTACCACACCCCCATGTTCATGTCGATATGCGTCATGATGTGGTAGAACGAGGGGGTGTTTCGCGGCGAGCCGCCGAGGAAGCCGATGGAGTACTGCACGACTTTTCGGGCCTCGTCGCTTGAGAAGCGTTTTTTTACGAAGGACTCCAGGTTCTCGAAGGGATGGAGTTTCCTCCCCCCGGCAAGGAGCCGCCGGTCGAAGAAGTCGAAGATGCTCCGGTAGTCCCGGTAGAGGAGGTCGCTCATGGTGATCTCGTAGGTCTCCTCCGAGCCGGCGAGGTAACTCCGGAGTTTCTCGGCCCCGTCCGGCTCAAACGACTCGAAGAGAGCGTAGTTTTTCTCGAGGTCGGCCGAGATGTCCGCGACTTGATCGTCAGCGAAGAAGACCCGGTAGGAGGGGTCGAGTCTCGCGAGTGGGAAGTAGTCTTTCGGGCTTCTCCCGAACTCCGCGAAGAACCGGTCGTAGACGTCGGGCATCAGATACCACGACGGCCCCATATCGAACGTAAACCCTCCGTCGCGGTGAACGCTCGCACGGCCCCCGGACTGCTCGTTCTTCTCGATCACCGCGACGTCAAAGCCGCCTTTTGCAAGAAGAGCCGCGACGGAGAGACCTCCGAACCCTGCTCCAACGATGACAGCCCGCATAACCTCCCCCACCGGAACAGAAAACTGGTGCAGGAAGAGTCATATCGAATATAAACTTTGGTATCGGGGAAGGCGCACCGCCGATGCGGCGCTCACCGTGAAGTGTCGTCTTCAACGATGATCGGAAGTGTTGCAAGGGCAAGCGCCGCCCCGAGGAGGGCCGGTATCACAAGACCGTTCCGCGTGAGGTAGCCGGTCCAGAACGCGAGGATGAGAAGGAGACTCGCCGCCACCGTGCCGGGGATCGATCGAGCGCCCGCGATGAGCCGGAAGAGGGCAATATAGACCGCTCCGGTCAGGGCCCAGCCCACGAAGTTCGAGACCGGCACGCCGTAGTAGGCGCCGCCGCCGGTCCAGACCCAGAGGCCGGCGTGGACGGCCGCCGGGTCGACGACGAGGTCGACGAAGAGGAGGACGAGAACCCCGGCCGGGACCAGCCGCCACCACGCAGTCCCGGCGGCGGCTGCGGCGAGGGTGACGGCGCCGAGGAGCATCGGGAGATAAGCAAACGCGACCGTCCAGGGGACGAGGCCGAAGACCCGGTAGCCAAGGTCGGCCGAATAGGTGAACCTGCCATACGGGACGCCGGTCGCGACGGCATACGCCTCGACGGCGAGCGGGAGGATGCTCAGGAGGAGGAGGAGGAGGGCGATGCCGCGGGCGGGGCCGAGCCAGCGGACGAGGGCGATGTAGGAGGGGAGGGCGAGGGCGACCAGGAAGACGACCGGGACGGCGGGCGGGACCGCCGGATCGTCGAACCGGACCACCAGACAGGCGGCGAGGAAGAGGACGAGAGCGGCAAGAAGGAGGGCCGCCCGGGTGATGCGCATGGGCGGGGGAGGGGGGCGAGGGGGATAAATCTTCCATGCCGGTGGCGGTCACCGCAGGCTACGCCCCGGTCCGCCCTGCGACGTCGCTCGCGACCAGGATCAGCGCCACCAGTGCAACGATGATGAACCCCAGAACCCACTGGTAGGTGAGGGCTGCGTACAGGCCGGCCGCGATGCCGACGAGCAACACGGCGATGTGGTTGCGTTCCATGTAACGACGTGGCCGGCTGGAGATATATGCCTTCTGTCATATCCCTTTACGCGTCCGGAAAGTATTATCAAAATTAAGGGATCGTTCACACTACAGAAGACTAAGAGACAATTACATAAGCCCTATCATCCGTGACGACGGTACCATTAACCATCGAGACTGCGCATCCTGGTCCGGGAGCCCAAGAATGAAAAAGATCCCGCTCATCGTCTGGATAATCCTCATCTGCCTCGTCTTCGTGCACTACTTCTACACGCCTGAAATGCCCGTGATTACTACGAGAGAGATGAGAATCGACCCCGGGGAGCGTCAGCCCGATCTCGTGCACCTCTGGGATGCCCTGGTACGTGAACATGGGTTCGCGAACGAGTCGGCCATACTCATTCAGCTGAACCAGTTCGTCGATAAGGACGGGGTGGTACAGTGCACTCAGACGTACTACACCGGGGACGTGGACGGAGAGCAGCATTTTTACAAGGTATATGTTTATCCAGGTGGCAACGTCCTCTACAAAGACCAGGTACTCGAGTTCCCCCTGCAGGGAGCGCACCCCCTCGCCATCTTCCGTGAAGCGACCCTGATCGATTTTGCCGACCTCACCCGGGGGGATCGCAATATAACGCTTCAAACGCTCAAGTACGAGATCAAGAGGGAATATAACGAAACCCACGGCGACCTTTACATCCTCTCGGAAGGCTCGCTCCGTCCCTTGAAGGAGGCAACGTTCCCGGACGGTGCCTGCTGGTACGCGATCGAGATCGCCCCGGAAGTTCTGCAACCGGAAGGAAGTTCAGCCGCGGGAGGCGTGCCGGACTGTCTCATTCTCTTCACGGAACAAGATATTGCCCTTGCCGATACTGTTGTCTATGCGTGATGCGGAGATACTGCCTGATCGCAGACGCATATATGGGTACGCCCGCAGGATAAACCGGAAAAAATGCTGGAGGATGAAATCAGAGTCTCAAGCCGGCATCAGGTCCCAGTACCTGAAACACCTTTCCCACCGCTCACGAGATGCCACGACTTGTGTGCCTTTATATACTCCTTCACATCCGGGCGGAGATAGTACCGCACATTCCGCCCATCCTTCTCGCTTTTGACGATGCCTTCCCGGGTTAACGATCTCATATGCCAGGTGACGTTCGGGCCCGACAAGATGAGCCTGGACGCGATATCTTTCCTCACAATTCCCGGGTGCTGCAGAACAAGATTTATTATTCGGATCTTCGGATGCACGTTGAGGCATCCGGCCAATATCTTCTCCAGGTCGGAACAGGTGCCCACACCGACGTAGTACCTCATTCCCCCGCTGTTCTGCTCAGCAGTGACCTTTCCCATCCTGTACAGTACCCCCACATGATACCGGAGGGTCCCGATATTCATTCCCAGCATTTGGGAGAGGTTCCGCATGCTAGTTCCCGGATTCTTCCAGATACACGTATACACTGCATTTCGATTTTCGTTGTCCAGGATATTCCCATCTGTGACCCTTTTATGGCCAAGCTGAAGCCACGCAGACAGCGAGAACAAGATTTGTATCAGAACGAAAAGCGTGGTCGGAACGGTTATGGCTAGAAGACCGAGGATAACGGTGTTCAGGGGAACGTTCCAGACGTATAATGGAGTCGGATCTAAAAAAATCCGCTCCGGATGTATTCCCGATGTCGGCTGGACAGAGATCGCGCACCCAACAGATGGTAACAGCAGGAGACAGAAGACAAACAGAGCAATTCTGGCAGTCAACGACCATGACGCCATAGCGTTTCATATGCCCAGTGAAAATAAAAATGTTTCCTTTTCTTTAGCCCACGCTAAAATCATATGGCCAAGTTCCAGTAACGTCCTCACCATAAACAGTAAATGTCCAGGACCCGGATGTAGGGTTGTTTATCGTAAGATAGATCCGCCCCTTCAGGTTATCATCGCCATCATCATCGTGGTAATAACCGTATAGGCTCCCATCTGGCCTGATAATACCTAATTTCAGGGAATAAGCACCTGTAAACCAGTTCAGATCGATAGGTATCGAGGACGTACCAGGTGACACGTAAAATCCATGATAGTGCGTCTCTCCCGATGTGATCGTGTACGCTGCACGAGTTGCAGACCCGTCTGCCTGCGGGAGGTCCAACACGGTCTCACTATTCCCACTTCCGATGCTGCTGGCCGAAACTATCGGTATGACAATAACGAAGACGACCAGGAGTCCGATAAAACGGTTGAATTTCATCAAAATCCACCGGTAGAGACTTCGAAGACACTCTGCATAAATATTCTGTCCTATTTCTTTACACGTTTTATATACAGGCAACCTGTCAACTTCCGGCAAGAGAAGGAGGACATCCGTTTGTCCAGTAGAAATCAGGAGATATCTGCTAAATCCCAGAGAATGGAGCCCGAGGCAACCAGATGAACATCAAATGTCCAGTTGCGAGGCATTCTTACACCCCCACACAAGGAAACTCTGGACGGATACCACGTTCGATCTTATCTCTTCGAGGCGCATACCTGCGTCAACGAGGAAGTTTCCGGACCAACCAGGATCACATGTATCCCCGTTTGACCTACATCTTCTCTACACACGGGAGGGTAGCCAGCCCCCGAGCGAATAATAGACTAACAACGGTACAAACGGTGATATAAGCGCCGGACGACCAGAAAAACCGGGCCAATGAAACAGAATATAGGGAGTATCGCGAGAACAAGACCACAGGAGGTAATCACTGGGCCCCCTACCGTAAAACATTCACACATTGCCTTCCATTCAAAGTAAACCCTGAGTGAATACTCCGTTCAACTCCCCATTAAGGCAAATACTCACTCCCACGATGAGGTAGCCCGATCAGCCGAAATCACACGTTTCCTCATTCGTCCCAAACCCTCTCAACATTCAGAGGAGCAGACAGGCTCCGAACCCGATCAGGATGATCCCGCTGATGCCCCGGATGAGATCCCGATATTCCCGGATCCTGCTCGACGAACCGTAGCCCCCAAGGGTCCCGACGCCGAGAAACGGTGTGAGCACCCCGGCCCCAAAGACCAGGAGGAGCGAGAGATCCTGCACCGTGCCGTCGATCAGGATTCTGCTCAGCAGGATGAGAATCATCGGGGCGGCGCACGGCGCCTTGACGATCGAGAACAGCATGCCCAGGAAGAATAACCCGGCCAGCGTGGTCGAATACTTCCGCAGAGAGGACTGAAGAAACCCGTCTGTGGCATCCGGGAGCTTTACCACCCCAAGCAAGCTCACGCCGGTGAAGATCGTGATCAATCCCGCCGCGACGGCGAGGTACGGGCCGAGCCCGCCGAACGAGAGCCCCGCCAGCAGGACGCAACACCCCATGACGATATATGCGAAAACCAGTCCCAGGCCGAAGATCAGTGAGTTCAGGAGACCACTCCGGAGGCCTCCGCCCGATCCCGTGACATACGCCAGAATAAAGCCCAGCACCGCCATCAAGCAGGGCGAGAAACCAGAGAAAAGGCCCAGAGAATAAGCAAGTGGAATATTCCAGTTGATCGGTGGCGGATTCTCCTGCGGCTCAGCGCCAGCACGAGACTGTTCGATCGCCGCCCTGACATTCTCTTCGGTTATCTCACCTCCGGGGATCTTGATGGTGCTGTTCACGACCACGGCTGGGATCTCGTGAAATCCATGCTGCTGCCACCGGTCCAAACCCTCAGTTGTACCCACATCGACGTATTCGAGAGAGATGGAATCGCCGAGATCGCTCTCAACCTCTGCGATCAAAGGTTTAACCTGATCACAGGCGGTGCAGCCGTCCAGGTAATAATACTCTATAGGGATAGGAGCTGCGCCCGCATAGGAAATCATTCCAGCCAAGAGGAAGATACATGCTGCTATTGCTCCAATGCGAGTGCTCTTTCTTCTGTATCCATTTTTCAAGGTACCTCATCCCCAAGATGGTTCTGGACGTCATCGATCCGCGAGATAAGATCATTCATGAAAAACCCCAATAAACATCAAGACCATGCGCCCGGACCAACCATAACCCATCTATCAGAAAGTTAATCCTGCTGTCAGCATCATAAAACATGTCCCCTACCGTTCTTTTATGATTTAAACACCTCGCTCCAGAATTCTATCGAAAAGAAAGATCACAATAACAATCCAGAACCAAAGATCCATCTGTAGAAAAGAATCGCGAGAACGATACTGGTTGCAAGAGAGACAAATATGGCCCGATCCTTTGACATCTCATGAAATATCTGTACACTCAAATAGGTTATCAAACCAAAAACAAAGAGAAGCAACAGGCCTGCCAATGGGACCTCTACGATCACAACCGCCCAAAAAAACAGGATGCAGGGAAACAGGGCATAGATCACCGATTTCATCGTTTTTTCAAATCCATAACGTACATTGACAAAAAGCAGGAAGAAATGTTCAACGAGGCTGACTCCGAGGAGTGCGACGACTCCGACTATCAGACCCTGTATCAGGTTGATGAAGATGCCCAATACTAGGATCCCAATCAAGTACAATCCGTCAGGTCCGGATTCGTTTCCAGGATACAACCCTGTAAAGAAAGATGCTAACGTGAATAAGATTGACATAGTCATAACTGTCACAAAAAAGAGTTGAAGATCACCTCCCAGTGGTTTTTTGTTTAGTTGCTGAAAAAATTGCCGGAGACTGGTTAAGACAGTTTTTAATGGGGATCTTACCGACATGACACTACCTCTGAAAGTTATGGAACTGATTGACATCCGACTCCTATAGACACCCAGTCCGAGGTACTAGAACTTCCATCAGTTGAACCATAGATATCACAACTGATCCAAGCATCAACAGAGTGTTTGGGTGGACTCAACGTAAGATATGCCCAGATAACATTAGATTCAACGTATCCCGTATACCCGGTTTCCCGTACTGAATGTCCGAATTCACAACGATCAAAGTTAATCCCCTGAGACGTATAAGTATTGTCCGATATGCCTAGAATTCTGTTGCCATAGTCATAAGTGAATGTCCCTTTAGTGTAAAGAGTTGCCTGGGTTATGGATAGATATATCCAGCTGTCCGTTCTTGTAACTTGGGCTTCATAAATTGATCTCGCGCCGAACTCTTCTGACCCCAGAGCCGAGAGATCGATTCGACTCAATTCATAGCTGACGGAATAATTGCTACTCTGATTACCTACCGAGCAATCTTTGCAACTGTCTTCGAAATATTCTGTCTTTGAACCGATGACTACCGGGTCCACCCTGCTCTTGGATACCTTACCCTGGCTATCGAGTAAACCATAAATATTCCCATCCATTCCATAGTAGAGGACGACTCTTTCTCTTTGTCCCTCCAGATATCCAATGATTTCTCTGATGCTTTCTCTCGATTCTGATCCGCGGATCAGGTCATCCACCCGGCCTCTCGCTTCGTTATATCTCTGCCATTGAGGACCCTCGTCTCTGGAAGGTTGCTCTATCCCCAACATGGTATAGATGTTCTTTTCAGTCTCCTGATTTTGAAGCAAAGGATTAGTTCTAGTTTGTTCTTCTGTACTCGCCGCAGGTACTATCGGCATTGCCATTGCCATCGCCATCATCACGCCCACCAGCATAACTGCCAGGAGCACGGAAAGCGCCCTCATTCCAATTTTTCCGTTCATGCGTTTTTCCTCCAGTTCCTTTTCCCGGAGGCAGGAGTGGCATACTTTCAAGTACCGAAAGAGCATACATCCAAATAGCCTCCGGGCTTGCGGGGCTCTATCATCCGGGGCGTCAACCGTGGATGGAGGGGCCCCACGAACTTTTGCGGACGCATCATCAAGGCGCCCACACAATGACATGGGTATGAGTTTATTTATAAATTCTGTCCGATTTCTTTACACGTCCGGGAGCCGTTATCGGAACTGCCGAAAAAAAACTCCCCTCTTGGGTTAAAAGCACAGGAAATCATTTTTCTCGCGATGATGTGTGCAACCATTTCCGTCCGGCACCTTCAAGAGATGCGATGAGGGACAGGACACTGGGAGAAGTTCCGCGGGTCATATCGGGTAGCGGGAAAAAGAGGGTTTACTCGCTCCGCCACAGAGACGAACCGAACACCTACCTCCCAATCACCCGCACAAACCGCTCCCGGATCTCGGCCGGGGCGAGCGGGATATTCGGGACCGGTGCGTTCCCGGGTCTTAACACCACATGAATAAAGTTCGGCCCCCGCCCCCGGTCTTCCCATGCCTCCGCGAGTTCTTCTTCGTCCTGCACCTTGCACGTCTGCCGGATCCCGGCGGCACGGGCGAGGAATTCCATGTCGACCAGCCCAGAGGCCGGGGTGGGCTGGTTCCCCGTGCTCCCGAAGGCCCCGTTGTCCAGGCAGACGATCGTGAGGTTCTCCGGCGCCTCTGCCGCCACCACCGGGAGGACGGCGGTCCCGAGCAGGCTCCCGTCGCCGTCGAGGACCACGACGTCTCTATCCGTCGCAAGCGAGAGCCCGAGGCCGATCGGCGTCGCCTGGGTGTAGCTCCCAAGCATGTAGAAGTTCAGGTCCCGGTCGCGAGCCGCGTAGAGCTCCTTTGATGGGACACCGATGTTCGCGACGACCGCCTCCCCGTCGAGGATATTGGCGATAGCCCGGATCGCGTCGTTCCGGGTCATCGCCGGGTCGCGGAACGTCCGCCGGTAGTCCACCGCCGACTCCCTGGCCCGGGCCGGGACGACCTGCTCCGCCGGGCAGGCCTCCTCTGCCCCTTCCCAGAACGAGGGGAGGATCAGGCCCACATGCGGCCGCATAGAATCGTAGGCGTCCCGGACGACCTCATCGATCAACTCCTCATCCCCGGGACTGCGGATGACGGTATACGGAATCCCAAGCGCACGGAGCACCTCCGGGACCGCCCGGTTGAACGGCACCTGGGCCGGGATCGCCTCCCGGTAGACCCCCCGCCAGCTCGCGAGGATGGGGAGGGGGAGACCGAACGTGACGGTGAGCGACATGATCGCGTTTAAGGAGTTCCCGAGCCCCGAACTCTGCATATGGAGCACCGGCCGCCCCCCGGCCATCGCGAGCCCGGCGCAGATCCCGATGCCGTCCTCCTCCCGGGTCAGGTTGACCGCCCGGAACCGCTCCGGGATCAGGGCGCAGAACTCCTGCGTCCGGTCGCAGGGAAGCGACGCCACGGTATCGACCCCGAGGGCGGCGAGCCGGTCGAGGACACAGCCCTCACGCACGGATTGCCACCCCCTGCTCCGCGAACCAGGCTCTGACGGCATCCCGGACATCCCCCTCGAATGCCTCCCCGGCCCGGACCCGGAGGTACGGCTCGACCGGGTAGCGGTCGAGTTCTTCTGCTGCACGCTCGTAACCCCCGCCGGTCACGTTCAGGAGGATGTGGTCATCCGGGCCGACGAGCCCCTCCTCCACCGCCCGGACGAGTGAGGCGACCGCGACGGCGGCGGCCGGGTCGAGGTCGATCCCCTCGGTATCGGCAAAGAGCCGCCTGGCACTCTGGGCTTCGTCGTTTGCGACCGCATACATCCTCCCGCCGGAGGCCGCGAGGGCGTCGTAGACCCCGCCGCGGATTCCCCAGGGCGGGTGGCGGTTCGTGAGCACACTGGCGGAGACCCGGGCGATCGAGGATTCGGCGTCAGGCATATCCTCTGCAGGAACAATCTCCCGCCTCCCCGCCCCCCAGGCCCGGACCATCGGGACGAAGGGGAGGTTCTGGGAGAGGTGGAGTTCCGGGAGGCGGGAACCGAACCGGCCGTCGGCGATGAGCCGCTCCGCCGCTTCCCACGCGGCGATCCCCCCGGTCCCGCTCCCGACCGCCTGGAAGTAGTAGTCCGGGAGCCTCCCGGCGGCGAGAGCCCCATCGAGCATCACCGTCCCCATCCCGTCCCGTCGGGCGACGTTCTTTGCCCCGCCCTCCGGGACGATCCCCGGGAGCGAGCAGACCTCCCGCCCGAACGCGATGGAATCCGAGTAGTCCCCGTCCACCGTGATGAGGCAGACGTTCGGGGATGGAACCGTCGTCCAGAGCCGGCCGGCGGCGGATGCCGGGACCACCACCACGACCGGGGCCCCGGTCAGGGCCGAGGCCTGGCAGAACGCCCGCCCGGTGTTCCCCGCCGACGAGACCTGGATGACCCCGGCTCCCTTCTCCCGGAGACGGAGGAGCGTCGGTTGCGCCTCGAGTTCCTTGAACGAACAGGTCTCCATCCGCCCGCCCCGCTCGGGCCAGTAGCCGGAGAAGGTGACGGTGAGGTGGGAGAGGCCGAGTTCCCGGGCGAGGGCGACGCTACCGTAGGAGACCGGGCCGGCATCGATCCGGAGGTGGCCCTCGACCGGGAGCCACTCGATGTAACGGAAGATCCCGGGGAGGTCACGAAGGACGAGCCGGCGCTCCGCGTAGACCGTCCGGAGGAGAGCGTCGCACCCCGACGGGCAGTCGAGGGTGTAGCGGTCGGGAAACGGCCTGCCGCACCCCGGGCACTGGAGGAGGTACTTCTCCCTCACCGCCACCCGCCCCCGGTGAAGGTGAACCGACCGTCGAGGATCATCTCTTTTATGTCCCGGCAGAGGTCTTCCGCGAGCGTCCGGCCGGACTGGCGGAGCGTGATCGGGACCTTCCGGCCCCGGACCCGGAGCGACCCTTCCCCGGCCTCAAGCGCGTCGTTTTGGCAGGCGGCAAGACAGGCGGTGCAGGCGAGGCAGCGGTCGCGGTCGATCCCGGTCTCGCGGTTAAACGCGCCCGTCGGGCAGATCGCGGCCGCAGCACAGGCCGAGCACCCCTCGCACCATTCGGGGTGGTAGGTCACCTCCCGGTCGGGCTGCTGCCAGACGTCGGCGTAGGTCGCCTCGTCGAGGACGGTCCGGGTGTTGATGTCGGCGACCGGAAGCGGGATATCCTCGTCGAGGACGCGGAGGGCAGCGACCTGCCGGTCGTCGAGGACCGGGATCGCGACGCCGAGGCTCGTGATGCACTCGGGCCCGGCAGAGGTCTTAAAGCCCCCCATATAGCGGGGCTGCATCCCCGTCATATCGGCGATGACCGTGAGGTTCGGCCGCGCCGGGGTGCTCCGGGTCCCCTCCCCGGTCACGATCCCGGCCGAGCCGTTCAGGAAGACCGGGGTTCCGTCCCGGATCGTGAGCCTCGCCGGGTCGTTCTGGAGGGGGTTGATCTCGCCGCACCCGCTGACCGATGCCTCCCGGCAGGGCCCCTCCAGCCCCGTGACCGAGAAGATCGTCGTCACCCGGGTCGGCCGGGTGTTGACGTAGGCGGTGTAATTCTTGAAGGCGCTCCGGGTGGTGAAGAGCCGGGCGTAGGCGAAGTCGTCGAGGGTCACCCGCGCCTCGATCGAGCGGTCGGCGGCCTCCACCAGCACCTCGATCTCGCGGCCCTCGACGATATCGCGAAAGAGATGGCCGCCCCCGTAGCCCGCCCCGGCGTGGGCGGTCCCGGAGACGATCAGGTCAAGCAGCCCCAACCGCTCGTTCGGGCAGGGGCCGGGCATGCAGGGGACACCGTTCAGCCAGGCCCGCTCCGCCCGCTCGAACGTCCCCGGCGCCGCTACCGGGACCGAGAGGATCGCCGCGGTCCCCGACATCACCCCGCATGTCCCCGTGGTGACCACGTCCACGTCTGCTGCCGTGATCTCCGCACCCTCGCGGATGAGGTGCTTGAACTCCGCTGCGGTGTAGACAACCGCGGTGCCGTTCCGGATTCTCTCGTCGATCTCTGCCAGTGTCTTCATAATAATCTTATTCCTCCACCTGCATGCACCGGGCCCTGTCACGCCGGAGCTCGCCCTGCATTACCAGGCAACTCCGTCAAACAGGCGGTGTAATAGGCCTCAACGTCCTTAAACCCTCTGTCCCGCGAGGTTCCCCACCCGGTTGACCGGGATTATCAGGAGATCCGCGGTTGGCCACTATAGCAGATCTCTTGACCATATGAGGAAAAAGTTATCTTGAGAATCCTACTACAGTAGAGTAATGCTCTCACGAAGAATCTTTGAGACCGAGTTTGCCGAGGCGCTCCAGGAGGAGCTCGCCCGCCAGGACATGAGCATCCGCGAACTCGCGGAGCGGGCCGGGATTCCGCCCGCAACCCTCTACAAACTCACGTCGGGGAGGGCGGACCCGCGCCTCTCGACCGTCCGGCGGATCGTCAACGTCCTCGAGCCGCGGGAGAAGAGTTTCATCGCGGTGATCGCGGCCCGGTTCCTGCTCGACGATATCGATAACCGGGATCTGCCCATCGGTGAAAAGAAATACCATATCCGGGGCTACCCGGCGGACTCGCTCGAGGAGTGCATCGCCGCCGCGGCACGGGCGGAGAAGGAGGGAGCGCTCGGGATCGTCTGCGCCCCCATCCTCGCGTCGATCGTGGAGAAGATCGTCGACTGCCCGGTGGCGATCATCAAGCCGCAACAGCAGACGATTATTGAAGCGATCGAGACGATAGCAAAGAGGGTTTAGGGTTCTGTGGAAATCCCCCCTCTCCGGGTCATATTATCGGGTAGCATGGAGCACCCCTGCAGCCCTACTTCTTTGCACGCCAAAAAATCCATACTGCCCCGAGAGTCCCAAGGAGCCCGGCCGCGGGACCGAACCCCGGCACCGTCCGGGGCAGTGGCTCCAGTTCCAGGTCGAGCGTGTTTGTTGGGTTCTCGAAGGTGATCCCCTGTCGGAGGGGGACGTAGCCCTCCTTCTCGACCGTGACAGTCTGCCGGTAGCCGGGGGTGTCTACCAGGTAGGCGCCGTCCTCACCGGTCGTGGCCGTCGCCGCGAGGGGTTCGTCGTCGAGCGTAAGCACCGACTCGAACCGCACCGATGCACCGGGGATCAGATTGCCGCCGGTGTCCGTCACCCTGCCCGAGACGGTGATCAACGGCGACGGCGGGATGCCGATGCAGACGGTCAGGTTCACGGTCTTCTCGGCCCGGCGCCCGTAGTTGTCCGTTGCCACGACGGTGATCGCGTTCTTCCCGGCCAGGACCGGCACAGAACAGGCGAACTCAGTCCCGTTTCCGCACGAGACCTCCTCTGTTCCGCTCCGCACAACCACGTTGTGCAGACCTGCAGGGGCGTGGACCTCCCCGACGACGGCGACGTGCGGCGGCACGACGTCGATCCAGCCCTCCGCACCCTCGATCGGGGAGGTGATGGTGATGACGATCGTCTCGTTCACCCTCGGTGCCGGGATCGTGTGCTGATCGATACCTGCGCTTGCTACCGGGATTGTCGCGAGGAGCAGCGCGAAGAGGAGAAGGATTGCCACCGATCGGGTCAATTCTTTCATGCCCCTCCTTCCAACCCATCCCTCGCGGCGGCGACGTACGCGACGTACGGCTCCGGAGCGCCGTCCCGGACTGCGGTCCCAGAGAACGCGTAGACCGGCCGGACCGTATCCTGCACGACACCGCGAGGCTCCATCCAGTAGCCGAGCGAGACGTTCTCGATCGTGACGCGGTCGTAGGCCGCACTTGCCGAAGGGCGGACGATCCGTGATGCGAGGAGGTCCGCATACGCCTCCTCCGGCAACCTTAAAGCGATATCTCCGGCCGGCTCCACCTCCCGCCAGGTCTTCACGAGCCCGACGACATCGCCGCCGTCGCCCAGGATGACCGCGAACTCGTCGCCGTAGACCGGCAGCCCGTCGAGCGACCGGCCGAACCGGGCGGCGATTGTCACATCGTACGATGCCTCAGGTTCACCGTCACCTGAACTCCAGACCTCGTGCCTCTGGTTCACCCCGATCTCCACGACCCGGGCGTCCGGCGAATGCATCCCGGTCTTCTCCAGGAATGCAAGAACAATCTCCTCCGCCTCCGCATCCGTCGGGAGGTCCGGCTGCCGGGTCACCTCGGCCGGCAGCTCACGGTCGGGGATGCGGTAAACCACCCCACCGGAATGCGCATACACCGAGAGCCACGCCTCAGGGTCCTTTTTAGTGTCGACGAGGCAAAACTCCCCGGATCTCTCGCTCAACTCCCCGGAGAGCCCGAACCGGCCCGCGATCTCACGGACTTCTTCCCCGGTGACGGTGATGGGGACGACCCGGTAGAGCGTACAGGAGTCAGGAACCTCCGGGAACCCGGCAACGAGAGCATACTGACCTCCACCCGCATTCGCCGAACCGAGAACCAGTATGCAGCCGGCCGCGATCGCCACGGTGAGACAGACAAGTGTACCGATCTGCAGGCCCCTCATCGCTCAGTTCCCGTGGTTGAATATCCGGGCGGTGATTGCCTGAATGGTACGCTGCGTCGAGTAGAACCGGTTCCACTCAATGCGACCATCCTCCGCGATCTTGAGCAGCAGAGCCTGCTCGTCGCTTTCCGGAGATTGTTTGACTGACCCCCCGACAGACAGGCCGCCATCCGAAACCGGCAAAAGAATGGTGCCGTATTCGTCGCTCCCTTCATCAAAGACAGTGTGCCGGACCTCGATACCGGCAGCATCGGTTCGGGTGACGGTGAGATTATGGCAGTCGGCGACAGTGTCGCTTGAGAGGCATCCCAACACGGCAGTGAGGATGATGAGAGAGAAAAGAGCAAGAGAGATCGCCCTGTTACGGGCTTTCTGAGTTTAACTATCAATATACATACGTTTCGATCGAGATGTTCTCTTCCAGAGCTGCCCATCAAAACGCGATACCCCCGGCAATAACATGGTATTCGGCCGGAACCAGGACAAATCCGGACGTTGTTCCGGGGACGGTCGCATGCACCGTTGTCGTCCAGGTATCCTCCTTTATCAGGTGTTTCATGCCCCCGCCGCCCCGGTAACTGAGGTCGAACGAGACCACCGCTGCATCCTCCGACGGCGGGACGAAGCCGTCGAGGAAGACGACCGTGGTGTAGGTGCCCCCCGATCCCCGGGTGAACTCGGCGACGCTCGCGTTCTCAGGGGTCCCGAGGACCGGCACGAGCAGCCGCGGCTCTTCTTTCGTCTCGAACTCGCCGGTCGGTCTGAAGATATCCTGCGCGTAGTCTTCCGTCGTCGTGAACGCGATCATCTTCCCGTACTGCGTCTCCCGGATCGCCGTCCGCCACCCGGCGGGCTGGAGAACGCTGGACGACTCGAAGATCACCAGCTCGCCCTTCGCGTTCGCCGGAACCGGGATCATGACCGTGGCGGTGCCGTTTACGGCAAGATCGGAGAGACCGGTGATCCTGATCTCGTAGGAATCGTTCGGCATGGTCGTCTCGACGAACCCGACAGCAAGAAAGAGCAGGAGGACCACCGCAGCGAGGATGGTAACCGCTATCAGCAGGTTCAGCAGAGTTTTTTTGGTATTGGTATATTTTTCGTCCATCTCCTCACCATCGCCCGGCCGGGTGGGGCCGCCTTCCGGATCGATGCATGAGAAGTCAACGTTCCCCTATAAACGATTTCTGTCACGATCCTCTACACGTCGAGCCGGATCCGTTGGTTTTGTTCCGGAGAATTCGCCGCAGTCCATCAGGGACGTTCGCTGCGCCGGTCGATACCGAACCCGGACTGCGGAGGTGACCGGCTACCGGAAGACACGTAGAGGCGTGCGATGGGGGAATAACAAAATAGCACCGTTTTTATACTCACGGCAACCTGATCTCTTTAATGTCGCATCA
>NZ_DAOSET010000025.1:0-36511 GCF_035363275.1 Methanoculleus sp.
TCTACCTCTACAGCCGGGATACCGGCGAAGTGACGCCCCACACCTTCCACTACCTTGATATCGGCAGTTATCCGGTGAAGGTAGTAGGAAAGAGCGGGTCGAAGACGATCGAAGACGTCATAGTCTCGCCACATGTGACCACCGAATGCCATGCCGACCTCTCAGGGGACTGAAAAACCCCGGTATCCACTTTTTTGCCGGAATAGAACGCAGGGGATATGACCTCTGATGGGAGGAATTCTACAGATCCGCGTGCACCGAAACCCTATCCTAAGACCGTTTCAGCCGCACGCGAGAATCCTCCGAATATTCGTCGTCTTTCCCGGCGCGCCGACAGGTTCTCCGGGGCCAGGCCGTTCCGACAGGATGATTTACCCTGATTACCAACCTGATATTCGGCCCTGCCATTCCTCCGTTCACTTCCAGGTTGGATGCAGGGCCAACCCCTGGTTCCAGAAGACCGGATATTTTCTCACTGTTCTCGTGCGGAACTTGCTGCGCATCGATTCCAAAAATTTCGGGCTCACGCCTCTCTGCAGTTGTATAAAGCAGGAATACAAACGCCGGCAGCAGAGGTTCGCCTGCAGGGGCCCCGTTGAGCGGGTCCAGGCATTCAGTGTAGCTGCACCGGAAACGGAATCACGGAAGCGAGAGTTCCGGTCCCAACCGCAGAATGCTCCTGATCATCTCCACGAACCCTGCCGGATAACCCCATCCAGGAGGTTCGGACGCGGCTTCTCCGCACGAGGTCGTCCTGAAACTCCCCTGCCATGAAGGAGCGCCGCCCCCCCGGTGGGTATACCCGGGTGTGCCTGGAGGGGACCGAGGCGCGTCCGGGAGAGACACGAAGATGCTATCAGAACACGCAACCCTTACCTGACTGCCGTGTTTCGAACAGTACCAGGACTGATCCCGATGCCGGCTGAGATAGAGAGGAGAAACTTACGTATGGCTTGCTCCTGCCTGTAGCAGCACGGGCGTAGCAGCCCGACGGGTATTATAGAAACAATTTATTTTAGCACTTAGTGTTAAATGAAAAGATTTTTGTTATACTGAGATCATCCACTGCTTACCGGGAGGCAGGACACTCCCGGAACTACAAACAACCTGGAAGTGAACAATGAAGACAGACATACAGCGCATGCTGGCATGCATGCTGGTACTGACGGTGGTGTGCGCATTTACACCACCGGTGTCGGCGGATCCGTACCTGGGCGGAGACCCTCTCGTCACCGGGAACGGGACGAGCGGCACGGTCTCCGGCGGCCTCTGGTTCGACGCGTACCCCGGGTTCGACTACGCACATACGGCCCCGATCGTGAAAAACTTCACCCTCCCGTGCAGTTCCGGGAACGTCGCCTGGGCACGGCTCTATGTAGATACCTACATAGGGAACATGCAAGCGAATTACCCCCTGAACACGACCGTGGAGTTCGACGGCGGGTCGGGATACGAGACACTTGATACCGAGATCGTGAACACAACCTACACCTTCCCGCGGGGCAGCGGTGAGGACGGGACAATCTGGATCAACGACCACTGCAACCGGGTGACGAGCGACTGCCTGATGTGGTATGACGTGACCGCTGACATCAACTCATCGAGTGTTTCGGCACGGGTGCAGACTCACAAGCCGGATGGCACCCAGCCGTTCGACGGCCGGGTGAAGATGATCACGCTGGTAGTGGCATATAACGACGGAGATTTTGACCAGATCCACTACTGGGTGAACCAGGGCCACGACACCGACTCCTACGTTGCCGATGATGAAGGATACTCCTACATTGGAGAGACTGACTTCAGCACATCGGGGATCACGGCTGTCGATGCGAACCTCACGGCCATCTACCTGGCGAGTTACAACGGGAACTACGCCTTTAACGGCAACGCCCTGCCCTGGAGCAACCCGCAGCAGGGATCGTACTTAGGATACCAGAGTTGGAATGTCACCGACTACATCACCGGCGGAGACAGTACGATGACGTTTGACCGGAACTCCACCGACTCCGGCTCGTACAGCGGCTACTTCAAGATCCCCCTCGCCCTGCTGACAGTGGAGGAGGAGGAGTGAGCGCGCACCTCCGCGACGACGATGTCGTGACAGAACACCTGTTCCGGATTGAGGCAAAAGACGCGAAATCGGCGGTCGACCCGGAAGGCTGACCGCCACACCCTTTTTTTCGGCCGCGCAGAGGACCGGCGGACTGCCGGCTCTCACACCCCCGGCGGGATCTGACCATAGGCCGGACGGTTCGCCTTTGCGTGGCACGAATATCAAAAATACGTACCTAAATTAATACATTTTTTATTAAAGTGATGATCCAGTATGAACGATCTCAATTTATATATTACTAAATACTATCTTCCGATCGTCCAATTTGACTATCGGCGCCCTCTCCGATCGCCGGGGAGGGGCGCCAGTGCTGCCGGGCGAGATGAAACGATGAAGAAGGAGCTTGATAGAAAATGCAACGAAGATTGCTGATTGTTTGTATCGCTGCACTGCTGTGCATGACCACGCTCGCCGCGCCCATAGCGGCGGCAACGACCACCGAGACGTTCCAGGCGGACGCCGATGCGTATATTCGATGGGGCTCTCTCCCAGGAAATACGAGTTATGGTGATTCCACGAGTCTTTTTGTTCGGCAATCCGGCGATCCCTGGGGTACCTCGGGTGGAACACTCTACAGGAGCCTTATTCACTTCGACCTCTCTTCGATTCCCGAGGGAGCGACGATCGAATCGGCGACACTCTATGGTTATATGACCGCCAGGAAGGGTGATAGGGAGGTCGCCGCGTACCGCGTGACCGAAGCATGGAACGAGTCCAATGTCACCTGGTGCAATGGACCCTCCAACGATACGCAGCCGACCGACGTAATTGACCCTGGTTCAGCAGCGAATGTCTGGATTGCGTGGAACGTCACACAGGATTTACAGGCATATGCGGAAGATACCCCAAATTATGGATGGAAACTTGCTTCTCCCGACGAATCAGTTACCTCCACGGAACAGAGGGTTCAACTGGCAAGTCGTGACTCTTCCGACGCCACACTACGCCCCTACCTGAACGTAACCTACTCCACCGGCGGCGCCGCGCCTGTCCTGACGACCATCGAGGTCTCCCCCGCGACGGCGAGCCTGGCAGTCGGTAATAAGCAGCAGTTCACAGCCACCGCGAAAGACCAGAACGGCGACGCGATGACCAACGTCGCCTTCACCTGGTCGAGCGGCAACGAGACCGTCGGCACGGTGAACCAGACCGGGTACTTCACCGCCCTTGCGGCAGGGACGACAACCGTCGCCGCCGCTGCGGGGAGCGTGACCGGGACCGCAGAGGTGACGGTGACCCCAGCCACCCAGGTCGACCTCACCATTGCCGGCGTCGTGAACCCGACACCCGGCAGCGCGGTCTTTGCGAGGGAACCAAACCAGGTTCAGATCAGGAGCGTCAAGAACACCGGGACTGATGTCGCGACCGATATCGTGATCGCCCTGTACGCAAGCGACGTCGCCAACGGCACCGTCGCGGTCAATACCACGACCATCGAATCGATCGCGGGCGGCGCCCAGATCGCCATAATCAACATCATCGACCCGACAATCCGCAACCTCCAGGGCGGCACGGTGAGATACACCGCCATCGTCGACCCCGACAACCTCATCGCCGAGACCGATGAGACCAACAACGTAAAGGTCGGTTTCGCCGATAAGAAGATCCTCTACAACGGCTACAAGGGCAAGATGTACTGGGAGGGCGGCAGCAACGTCACGACGGTGCGGACCTACGACCTTCGCGGCGACATCATCCACTCCTTCGGCAACAGCCAGTACATGTCCGGCAGTTTCGGCAGCGAGGGCTGGACAAACTACACCGTGACCTGGACGGCGGGCGACCTCCCGCTCCCGGCGGGCGCGACGGTTCACGACGCCTGGCTCTACGTGCCCTACTGCTGGGACAACACCTACTCGGCGCCCGACAACACCTCGATCGACTTCAACGGTGTCCGGGTCCCCTACGTGAACTGGTACAGCGATGTCTCGAACTTCGGGGCGTATGCCGACCATTACTACGGCCTGCTCACCTACAACGTGACCGACCTCTACCAGACGGACGTCAACAACACAGTTCTCTTCGCACGGACGGACACCAACGCCAAGATCTCGCCGGCCGGGTTTACCCTCGCCGTGATCTACGAGGACTCTTCCGCCACCAGGAAGCAGATCTTCGTCAACGAAGAGTTCGATCTCCTCGGCGCCGACCAGGGTAACTATGGCACGAGCATGGCCGAGGCGACGGCGTATGTGCCGTTCTCCGGCGCGACCATCGATACGGGGAGCGTCGTCCGTGCGAACCTGACGACGTTCGTCCCGTGGGGCAACGACGCCGAAGGCAACCTATTCTTCAATGGAGAGCAGATCGGAACAGGAGTATGGAACTACGGCCCGCGGGCAGTCGGCGCCTCCGACAACCCGCAGGTGGCCGTCGACGAGCGCGAGGTGACGGCGTACCTGAACGCGACCGGGAACGAAGCGGCGATTCAGGGAGACAATACCTGGAAATCACCGTGTATGGTTGCGGCACAGACCTTCCTCGTGGTGGAGTATGGAGGCGGATCCGGCGGTGACACCCCGGTTGCAAACTTCGCAGCGAACGTGACCATCGGCGTAGCGCCGCTCTCCGTCACCTTCACCGATGCCTCGACCAACACCCCCACCGCATGGTCATGGGAGTCGCGGCCGTCCGGAACAGGTGATAACTGGACTGAATTCTCCACCAACCGGAACGCAACATACGACTTTGCAGCGGGAGCCTACGACATCCGGCTCACCGCGACCAACGCCGACGGAAGCGACACCGTAACAGAGACCCAGTATATCTCGTCCTCCGCAGGGGCGAAACGCCTCGCCACGGTTCAGAACGGCACGGTCTCCGGCGATCTCTACGTGGGAGCGTACGGAGGATGGAGCTCCGGGACCTCGTATACGACGAACACGCTCAACCAGACGTTCACTCTCCCGGCCTACACCGACGTCCAGTGGGCGCGGCTGTATACGGTCGTATACGCTGCAGGTACGGATAACCGGACGGGAACCGCGACCGTCAGGTTCGACGGCAACGGCGACGGCACATACGATACGCTCGGCACCGAGGCCCTCGCCACCGCCGGGGACAACACAGCCAATGTCTACCCGGTCAACGATCATGTGAACCGCCAGTATTCGGATTACCTGCTCTGGTACGACGTGACCGATCTCGTCGGTTCGCAGAGCCCGAAAGCAGAGGTCGTCTCAACCCCGGTGGCATCGAACTTCGATGGCCGCATCAAAGAGGTCGTCCTCGTGGTTGCTTACAATGATGGCGACAGCGATGTGGTACACTACTGGGTGAATGACGGACACGATTACCAGGCGAATGGCGCCGGCGGGGTTACCTCAACCTTTGCCACCGGCGGACTTGCCGCCGGCTGGACGGATGCTACCCTCCAGAACGTCATGCTCTCTTCCAAAGACGCCCTGTACACGTTCAACGGCGCTGCCTATACGGGTGGGACCCCATCTGGTTACTTTGGAACGAACAACTGGGACGTCAAGAACGACCTGACCGCCGGCAACGACAGCAGTTTCACGTACGTACCGAACGGTGGATCGTACAAGACCACGCTTGCAACACTTGCCGTAAAATACACGACCTCCGGCGGGGACGCCCCCGATCTCGCGGTCAGCACCCTCGCTTCTAACAACGGTGAAGTCTTCTCCGCAGCCGAGAACATCTACACCGCGAAGATCACGAACATCGGCACCGCCGATGCCGGCGCGTTCGCGGTCGAATTCAACGCCAGTAGCGCAACCGGCACGGTCGCGGTCGACGGCCTCGCCGCGGGCGCAAACACCACCGTCACCTGGACCGACGAGACCATCCGCAACGCCGGCGATGCCGTGACGATCACCGCCGTCGCCGATCCCGACGGTCTCATCGGCGAATCGAACGAAGAGAACAACCTGCTCAGCATCGAGAAGACCGTCGTCCACAACGGCTACCGCGGCAAGCGCTGGACCGACGGCGAAGACATCGCCACCGCGAAAACCTACGACGTTCGCGGCGACCTCCTCTGGTCGGCCGGTGACGGCGCCTACCTCTCCGCCGGCACCAACTGGGCCGACTACACCGTCAACTGGACCGCCAGCGATCTCACAGTCCCCGAAGGCGCCACGATCGCCGGCGCCCGGCTCTACGTCCCCTACACCTACGACAAGGGCCCGGTCTTCCCGGAGAACGTCGCCCTGACCTTTAACGGCGCAGCGGTCGAGCAGGCCGCTTTCTACGAAGACGAGAAGAGATGGGGCACCTCGTATCCCTACGGCATGACCGTCTACAACGTCACCGACGCCTTCAGCCCTGAGGGCAACACCGCCGTCCTCGCAAACACCTTCCCCGGCGGCGGGAACGTCTCGGTCCGCGGGATGCTCCTCGCGGTCGTCTATGACGACGGCGTCACCGCCCCGCATACGGTGCTGATGAACGAGGGCTTCGACCTCCTCTACGGCGGCGCAAGCCAGAGCACCACCCCCAAAGAGGCGACGGCGTATGCGCCGTTCACCCTCGACCCCGCGAACGCCACAGGCGCCCGCCTGGTCACCGTCGCCCCCGGCGCCGGGCCGAACGAGGGTGAACTGATCTTTAATGACGAGACCTGGACGAACGCCTGGAACTACACGGGAACGAGCCAGATCGGCGTCGACGAGCGCAATGTGACCTCGCTCCTCGCCGGCGAGAACGTCGCGGCGTTCCAGAGCAGCGCCGACTACATGGAGGCTGCCGCAGCCTTCCTGATAGTCGAGTATGCCCCCGAACCCGGCAGCATCCTCGTCACCTCGACGCCGACCGGCGCCGCGGTCTGGCTCGACGGTGAGGAGACCGGGGAAGTCACCGACTGCACCCTCACGAACGTCCCGGCCGGCGACCATGTCGTCACCGTGAAACTCGACGGCTACGCCGACGCCTCGATGCCGGTCACGGTCGCCACCGGCGAGACCGCAGAGGTCGACCTCGAACTGACCACCCTGACCGGGAGCCTCACCGTGACCTCGACGCCCGAGGGCGCTGCGATCCTCATCGACGGCGCTGATACCGGCGAAGTCACCAACGCAACCCTCGACGGGATCGCCGTCGGCACCCACACCGTCACCCTGAAGAAGGACGGCTACGCCGACACCACGGCTGATGTCACCGTCGCGTATAACGAGACCGCAGCCCTCCACCGGGACCTCGTCGAGGCCCGCGGCAGCATCACCGTCGCCTCGACGCCCACGGGTGCGGCGATCTGGCTCGACGGCATCGACACCGGCATGACGACCAACGCCATCCTGGAGAACGTCGCGGCCGGCGAGCACACCGTCACCGTGAAGAAGGCTGGTTACGCCGACGCCTCAATGATCGTGACGGTCGTCGATGACGGAACCGCCGTGGCCCACTTCACCCTGACCGAGCCAGCCGGGATCATCGCCGTCACCTCGTCGCCCGACGGCGCCCGGATCGTCCTCGACGGCGCGGAGACCGGGGAAACCACCAACGCCACGCTGACGAACGTCCCGGTCGGCACCCACACCGTCCGGGTGAGCCTTGACGGCTACCTGGACGCAGAGGAGACCGTGACCGTCGCCTCGGGAGAGATCGCTGCCGTTCACGTCGACCTCGACGCGTCGGCGATCACCCTCCAGCCCGGCTGGAACTTCGTCTCGACGCCGAAGCGGCTCGCCGCCGGCCAGGACACCATCGCGATCTTCGATGGCGTGGAGACCGACGGGCGCCCGGTGCTGTATTACAACGGGACTGACCAGTGGGAGGCGATGAGTCGGGAGGAGGCGTTCCGGCCGCTTGACGGGATCTGGATCTACGCGAACGGCACCTACGAGATCCCTCTGGCCTTCGCCGCCGCTTCGAACTCCCCGCCGACCACAAAATACCTCGATGAGGGGTGGAACGCGATCGGGTTCACCGACACGGTCCCCGCACCCGCGGCCATCGCGCTCCGGACGGCCGAGCCGGCCTGGGCGACCCTCTTCGGCTGGAAGACGAACGAACAGGCCTACGACGTCTCGTTCATCCGCGGCGATACCGGCCGGCACAGCGAGATGCGGGAGCTCTCCCCCTTCCGGGGCTACTGGCTCTACATGAACGACGCGGATACCCTCGCCGCCATCGGGGCGTGACGATGAAATTCCAGCATGGAATGACCCTGATCCTCCTCCTGGCCCTCGCGACCGGGGTCTCGGCGACGGAGACTTCCCCCCCCACGTTCCCTCACGATTTCTGGGGCAGTGTGACGACCGACGGTGCCCCGGCACCCGCCGGGACCACTATCACTGCCACGATCGGGGAGACGACATACGGTTCGATCGTGACGACGAAAGCCGGGGAGTACGGCAGTTCCAGTCGGCATGAGGGAGGTCGCCTGGTGGTCAGTGCGACCGACGGCCATGCCGGGGAGACGATCACCTTCCTGGTCAACGGGCGGGCGGCGCGGGAGACGGCACCCTTCACACCGGACAGCACTACCTGCCTGGACCTCTCCGTTGCCGGGGGGAGCACGCCCACGCCCGGCAACGGCGGTAACGGCGGCGGCGGTGGAGGGTCGCAGGGGTCAACATCGACCCCCGCCCCGACCCAGTCCGCACCGGTGACGTCCGTCGGGCAGGCATCCCTCCCCCTCTCGGAGACCGGCGAAGTCAGCGCACCGGTGACGGTCAGGACCGGCGACGGTGCCGGCTCGCTGACTGTCGGCGAGGGGACGCGTGCCCGCGACAAAGACGGAAACCCGCTCGGCGAAGTGACCATAGCGCGCGCCGACGCCGCCGGGCTGCCACCGGCCCCCGGGGGGACGACAATCGGGTTTGCCCTCACCTGCGGACCGGCCGGCGCCACCTTCGACCCGCCGGCCACCCTCACCTACACACTCTCTGAGGAAGAGTGGGGGAGGAACGGCGACCCCGCCACCCTGCGGGTGATGTGGTACAACCCCGGGACCGGCGCTTGGCAGGAGGTCCCCGCAACCGTGGACCCGGCAACCCGGACCGTGACGGCGCGGGTCTCGCACTTCAGTCTCTTCGCCCTGACGTGGGCCGACGCACCCCCGGCGAAGGCGACCGCCGCACCGGCCGCCGCGACTCCCGGCGGTGAAACCCCGTCCGGACCCGGTTCGCAGCAGCCCAAAGACGGCGAAATTCCGTGGGTGCTCATCGCGGTCGGGGGCCTGGTCGCCGCCGGAAGTCTGGCGGCGGGATGGTACTTCCTCCGGAAGCGGTAACCCCGCACCCTCTTCTTCTTCGCCCCGGGAACGATCCCGGGGAATCTTTCAGGAACGTGGACCGAGGAGCCCCCCGGCTTAAGCCGAGGGAGGAATCGGCCTCACCATGTTCCCACACGCTTTCACGGCCCAACGAACGGTGGATGCTGCTCGCCACGATGGAGCGGTACAATGCAGCCTGCAACGCCGCCTCGCCGGTTGCCTTTTTCTGAGCGGCAGTTTTCCAGCATCGGTTTGCAGAAGCGGCTGTATCGCCAGATCAACAAGGCGCTCGCCCCCACCAACGGTGTCCGGGCCGGGTCCTGCGGCCCTTATTCGGTATCCCCTGACGGTGTGTCGAGTTCGGCAAGAATTGCCTGCACTCGTGGTTCGAGGGCCGTGACCTCGTTCTGGAGAATATTCCAGACGATCCTCCAGTCGACCTCAAAATAAGCATGAATCAACTTGTCCCGTGAACCGGCAATCAGCCGCCAGGGAATCTCCGGGTATTGTTCTTTCAGGGGTTCGGAGATGTTCTTCGTCGCTTCCCCGATGATCTCGATGGAGCGGACGATTGCACGTTGCCGCACCGGATCCGCAAGCAGCCTCTCATACGTCAGTTCCCTGCCGACTTCACGGAGAAATGCAATCTCGTCCGCGATGTGCCGAAGAAAGAGATCGTCACGCCTCACACCAGACGACCTCCTTCTCGATATACGATCGGAGATGTCGGCTGAGCCCCTGCTCGGTGACGAGGTCCACCCGGCGGCAAAAGAGGTCCTCAAGGTAGAACGCGAGTTCCATGAAGTTCCGGAACGTCGTCTGTCCGGGTGCAAACTCGACCAGCACATCCACATCGCTCTCGGGCCGGTCTTCGCCGCGGGCGGTCGATCCGAAGAGGCCGATCTTCGCCACGCCGAACCGCTCCCGGAGCAGCGGGAGTGCTTCTTCCAGCCTGTCAACGAAGATGCTCTTCTTCTCCCGGCGGACCTGAGCTTCCATACGGGTTCTGCTCCCTCCTGATCGTACCTGGGAGCGAGGAGATGATGAAGATTGCCCTACGGGGGCAGGAGATGAGTATCGGGACTTCTTTCTTGATTTGATCGTCTGACGCACGCTGTTCTTGCATTGTCAGCGGAGAGCTCGTTCCAGTGGGTAACATATAGTTCTTCACCCGGCAGTACAGATGGGGTTCAACAAATCCGTATAATGAAGTACTGAGACCGATTCCGGGAAAGCCTCCGAACGGCCCGGAGGCTTCCCCCGGCACCCCCCGGGCATGGTAACCCCGCACCCCCTCATAACACAACCATCACCAGCGCAACCGTGACCACCTTCGCGGCCATGCTTGCCGCGTACGTGACCAGCGCAATTTTGACGCCGAGCCGGCCGAAGAGCGAGAGGTAGAGCGGCACAGAGTACTTGACGTAGATCATGGTGATGACCACCATGCTTCCGAGGACGAGCGTGACGAGCGCCGTCTCGAGCGTGAGGATACCCCCATCCAGCAGGGATGCAACGATCGCGTAGCCCGCCGAAAAATGGACGAACTGGGCTACGAGCGCCGCAGCGCTCTCGCCGGGGAGACCGATGGCCCGGAGGAGGGGGTCGAACGCGGCGGCGACGCCATCCATAACGCCCGTCGCGGTGAGGAGAGAAAAAACGAGCAGCGCGGCCAGGGTGACGGGCACGACCCGCCGGAGCGTCGGGACCGCCCTCCTGCACCCGGCAAGGACGACCTCCCGGGTGAGCGCAAGAGCGGCCGTGGGTGCGGGAGGGACCGGGGCCGGCGCGCGCCCGGGGGCGGCGAGGAACCGGCGACTGTAGAGGAGGGCAAAAAGTGCCTGCATGCCGCTCGATAAGAGATTCAGCCCGGTGTAGATCCCCCCGACAACGGGGCCGAGGAGGATCAGGGCTGCTGGGAGCTGGACGCGGAAGAGCGACTCCCCGAGCACCACCGGGAAGGAGCCCATGATGAGCACCGGGATCACCTCCCGCTCCGTCACCTTCCCGTCGCGGTAGTACTCGGCAAGCATCGACTTTCCCGCCGTGGCGTTGACCCCCATCGCGACGACAGAAAGGACACACGCATCGGAGAGGCCGGAAACCCTGCAGAACGGCCCGGTGAACGACGAAAGCCGGGCAAAGATCCCGGTCTCGGCAAGGATGTTCGCAAGGACGATCCCGACCGTGACCAGCAGGACGGCGTTCACCGCAGAGGTGATCACCAGCATGGCAAATCCTGCCTTCCCCTATCCCTGCCATTCATTCCCAATACTCCCGGATGCACCAAAGGTAATACGATATATTATAAAATAAATCATAAGTATTACCATCTGTGACTGTCGATACGCATCACGGGCGCGACGGACAGAGCACCACAACGTGCCCAAGGAACATGTCTTCCCCCGAAAACAGCCGGGGTCGCTCTCCTGACCCCGTGACCGGTTCGGGTCATCGTCCCACCACCGTTGAGGGAGCCTCTGAGAAGTCGGGGTCGCATGCCCGGCCGAAATTACCGGAATGCCACGAATTTCACGTAGGATGGTGTACGCATATTTATACATCAGAAATGCAAACACTGAACTCGATCAGTTTTTTGGGGCGGCCACGGTACCTGGCCCCTCATGGCAATAACCTGCCGGATTGTGGAAGATGCCTGATATGAACCTGAAGGGCTGGATAGAACGTGACGGAGTGCGCCTCACCCCCGCCGATGTAGAGCAGATGCTCGAAGCGGGACCCAACGCGCTCAATGGGTGCGGCGGCGAGTTCCTGCTCGACTGGGACGACTGCATCGCCCGCGACGCCCTCGGCATCATGCCCGGCCCGGTCCCGCCGGGAACCGTATGCTGCGGCGGGCGCGAGGTCGCCCGGGTAGCCCCCGACCCGCCGCCCTGCACGCTTGAGGAGGCGATCGTCACCGCGGTCGATCTCCGACGCGACGAGGGGGTGGTAGCGTTTTCCGGCGGCGTCGACTCGGCCCTCATCGCCGCCCTCGCCCGCCTCCCCTGTGTGACGGTAGGGATCGAAGGGTCGCACGACATCGCGTGGGCGGCGAAGGCCGCCCGGATGATGGGGCTTGACCTTGAGATCGTCTCACCGACCGGGGACGAGGTTGCGGAGGCCCTTCGCCGGGTGGTCCGGGTGATCCCCGATCCGACAAACCCCCTCGAGGTCTCGATCGCAACGACCCTCTTCTTCGCCGCCGCATGGGCGGGAGAGCACGGCCATACCCGGATCCTCGCCGGGCAGGGGGCGGACGAACTCTTCGGCGGCTACGCCCGCTATCTCTCCTCACCGGACCTCGCGGCGGAACTCGAACGGGACATCGTGGACCTCGGCCGCCAGGGAGCACGGGACCAGGCCGTGGCGGCACTGCATGCGGCGTACTTCTCAATGCCCTACCGCGATGTCAGGGTGGTGCGCGCTGCGCAGGCGATCCCGGCTGCGGAGAGGGTGCGCGCCGGGGTGCGAAAATACCCGCTGCGGGAGGTCGCAGAACGGCACATCCCGGCCGAGATTGCCCGGGCCGAGAAGAAAGCGATGCAGTACGGGAGCGGAATCTGGCGGATGATACAGCGACTCGCACGGACAAACGGTTATAAAAAGTCGGTACAAGGGTACTTAACGGAGATCAGTAGGGCGGAACATGATTACTGAGAGCGATATTGAACGTATAGCAGAACTTGCGGATATCGGCATATCAAAAGATGAGGTGCCGGAGTTCACCACCCAGTTCAACGCAATCCTCGACTACTTCGAGGTTCTCGACGCTGTGGAGGGCGAGAGCGCCCCGGTCGTCGGGATCACGAACGTCTTCCGGGAGGACGAGCCCCGGCCCTGCCTCACGCAGGAGGCGGCCATCGGAAACGCGGGGTCAATCGAGAACGGGTTCATCAAGGCGCCGAGGGTGATGTGAGTGGCGGGAACCCTGCACTTCTCGCCTGACGACCGGTGCAACGCGTTCATCACCACCTGTAAAGAAGCGCCGTTTTCCGACGGCACGCTCGCCGGCGTCGCCGTCGCGGTCAAGGACAACATATCGACGGCAGGGATACAGACCACCTGCGGGTCGAGGATCCTCAAGGGCTACGTCCCGCCCTACGACGCCCACGTCGTAGGACTCCTCAGGCAGGCGGGGGCCGCCATTGTCGGCAAGACCAATATGGACGAGTTCGGCATGGGCTCCACCACCGAGACGAGCGCCTTCGGCCCCACCAGGAACCCGGCGGACCCGTCAAGGGTTCCCGGCGGATCGTCCGGCGGGAGCGCGGCCGCCATCGCCGCGGGCCTCGTCCCGATGGCGCTCGGCACCGATACCGGCGGCTCGATCCGGTGCCCGGCAGCGTTCTGCGGAATCGTAGGTCTCAAGCCCACCTACGGCCGGGTCTCCCGCTACGGCCTCATCGCTTACGCAAACTCCCTCGAGCAGATCGGGCCGATGGCACGGACGGTGGAGGACGTATCGAGGCTGATGTCGGTGATCGCGAAGTACGACCCCCGCGACTCGACGATGCTCGATCGCCCGTACGATCACCGCCCCTCGGCCGATATCGCCGGCCTCCGGGTCGGGGTGCCGGAAGAGTACTTCGGCGAGGGTGTTGACCCCCGCGTCGCGGAGACGGTCCAGAACGCCATCGGTGTCCTCGAGGGGCTCGGGGCCAGCACGGTGCCGGTGAGCATCCCCGGCATGCGCTACGCCCTTGCCGCTTATTACGTCATCTGCACGAGCGAAGCCTCCTCGAACCTCGCCCGGTTCGACGGTGTCCGCTACGGCCCGGCGGTCGACACGAGGAAGTCCTGGCACGAGGCCTACCAGGACCTCCGGCAGGAGTTGTTCGGGCCTGAGGTCCGGCGCCGGATCATGCTCGGCACGTTCGCTCTCTCGGCGGGCTACGCCGGCAGGTACTACGCGAAGGCTCAGGTGGCCCGCCGCAACATCAGCCAGGACTTCGAACGGGCCCTCCGCGAGGTTGATATCATCGCCGGACCGACGATGCCGACGGTCGCCTTCCGCCTCGGCGAGAAGACCGACCCGCTCTCGATGTATCTCTCCGACATCCTCACGGTGCCGGCGAACCTCGCCGGGATCCCGGCGATATCGGTCCCATGCGGCAGGGTGGACAGCCTCCCCGTGGGGCTCCAGTTGATGGGTAGGCAGTTTGAAGACGAGCGCGTCGTCGATGTTGCCTATGCCTACGAGCAGGAGGTGAAGGCATGAAGACGATCGTCGGCCTTGAGATCCACGTCCAGCTCGCGACGGCGACGAAGCTCTTCTGCGGGTGCTCGACAGACTACCGGGACGACGAACCCAACACCCACTGCTGTCCCATCTGCCTCGGCCTGCCCGGAGCGCTCCCGCGCCTGAACAGGAAGGCGGTCGAGTACGGCCTCCGGGTGGCAAAAGCCCTCGATATGAAGGTTCCAGAAGAGTCGGAGTTCGCCCGGAAGAACTACTTCTATCCCGACCTCCCGAAGGCCTACCAGGTTACCCAGTACGACAAACCGCTCGCGATCGAGGGGACCGTCGAGATCGAGGACGACGAGGGGCACGAGAAGCTCGTCCGGATCACCCGGGTTCACCTCGAGGAGGACCCCGGAAGACTTGTTCACGTCGCCGGCGGCGCGAAGTACTCGCTCGTCGACTATAATCGGTCGGGGATACCTCTCCTTGAGATCGTCACCGAACCGGATATGCGGTCCCCGCAGGAAGCCCGCCGGTTCCTCAACAAACTCAGGACGATCCTCGAGTACCTGGGGGTCTTTGACGGTGACCGGGAGGGGTCTCTCCGTGTTGACGCGAACATATCGCTCGAGGGCTCCGAGCGGGTCGAGGTCAAGAACATCTCCTCCTACAAGGGCGTCGAGAAGGCCCTCACCTTCGAGGTGACCCGGCAGAAGAACCTGCTCCGGCGCGGGCAGAAGGTGACGAGAGAGACCCGGCACTTCATGGAAGGGCGGGGGATCACCACCTCCGCCCGCAGCAAGGAGGAGGAGCACGACTACCGCTACTTCCCGGAGCCCGACCTGCGGCCGCTCCGTGTTGCGGGATGGGTCGCAGAGATCGATCTCCCCGAACTGCCCGTCGCCCGGAAGAACCGGTTCATGGCGCAGTATGGCATATCGCTCAACCATGCCCGGACCCTGACCGGCGACCCGAAACTTGCCGACTTCTATGAAGAGGTCGCTCACATCGACCCGGTCCTCGCCGCCACCTGGGTGGCCGACACCCTCCTTGGGGAGCTCAACTACCGCGACATGAGCATCGCCGCCGTCCCGGCCGACCGTATCGCAGAACTCCTCGCGCTTCTGCGATCGGAGACCGTCACTGATGCGGCCGGCACCCAGGTACTGCGAGAGATGCTCGATGCCTGTGCAGCCGGGAGCCCCTGCGAGCGGCCCGCCGATATCGTGGAGCGCGCAGGGCTCAGCAAGGCCACAGGAGGCGAGTTCACCGCGATCGTGCAGAAGATAGTCGCCGCAAACCCGCAGGCGGTCGAAGATTACCGGATCGGCAAGAAGGGAGCCCTGAACTTCCTCGTCGGGCAGGTGATGAAGGAGACCCGGGGCAGGGCGGACCCGCGGGAACTCGGGAAGATCGTATCCGAAATTATCGAGACAGGCGGGGTGTAATCCGCAGTGCATCTGATCATCGCAGAGAAGAATATATCAGCAAACCGGATAGCGCAGATCCTCGCCGGCAGCGAGAAGGTGAAGGCAACAAAAGATGGAAACGTATCCACCTACTCTTTTGACACCAGGACAGTGGTAGGTCTCAAAGGGCACGTGGTGGAGGTGGACTTCGAGCCCGGCTACACGAACTGGCGAAGTGAGGTCCACACCCCGCGAAGCCTCATCGACGCCGGCACCGTCAAGAAGCCAACAGAGAAGAAGATCGTCAATATCATACAGAAACTCTCCAAGAAGGCCGACCTCGTCACCATCGCCACGGATTACGATACCGAAGGAGAACTGATCGGGAAGGAGGCCTACGAACTCGTCCGTGCGGTGAACCCCAGCGTCAGGATCAACCGGGCCAGGTTCTCGGCGATCACCCCCGCTGAGATCCGTTCGGCCTTCGAGAACCTGACCGACCTCGACTTCGCGCTCGCGGCTGCCGGTGAGGCCCGCCAGACGGTCGACCTGATGTGGGGAGCGGCGCTGACCCGGTTTATCAGCCTCGCGGCTCGCCGGGGCGGCAAGAACATCCTCTCCGTCGGCCGGGTCCAGAGCCCGACGCTCGCCATGATCGTCGAGCGGGAGCGCGAGATTGAGAACTTCGTTCCCCAGACCTACTGGATGCTCTCGCTTACGACCGAGAAAGACGGTATGCCGGTTGAGGCGCGGCATACCGCCGGGCGGTTCACCGACCACGAGGCGGCCCTCGCCGCAAAGAAGGGGACAAAGGAGCCGCTCGTCGTCACGGACGTCAAAGAGGGGCAGAAGACCGACCGGGCGCCGACGCCGTTCGATACCACGACCTTCATCGTCGCGGCGGCCCGCCTGGGCCTCTCGGCAGCGAACGCGATGCGGATCGCCGAAGACCTCTACATGAACGGGTACATCTCCTACCCGAGGACCGACAACACGGTCTACCCGAAGTCCCTGAACCTGAACGGCATCCTCGAGACGCTTCGGGGAGGGGTCTTCGATGCGGACGTCGCCTGGGTGCAGCAGCACCGGCGATCGGTCCCGACCCGGGGCAAGAAGGAGAGCACCGACCACCCGCCGATCCACCCGACGGGAGCAGCGACCCGCGAGGCCCTCGGCCAGGACCGGTGGAAGGTCTACGAACTCGTCGTCCGGCGGTTCCTCGCGACCCTCTCTCCCGACGCGACCTGGACGACGACGAAGTGTCTCTTCGACGCGTCGGGCGAGCCTTACACCGCGACGGGCGGCAGGCTCCTCTCGGTAGGATGGCGCCGGATCTACCCCTACTCGGAGGCGAAGGAGAACATCCTCCCGGCCTTCGTCCCGGGCGAACTGCTGCCGATCAAGGACGTGAACCTCGAAGAGAAGCAGACGCAGCCGCCGGCGCGCTTCTCCCAGAGCCGGCTCATCCAGGTGATGGAAGAACTCGGTCTCGGCACGAAGAGCACCCGGCACGAGGTGATCGGGAAACTCATCTCCCGCCGCTACGTGGAAGGGAACCCGCTCCGCCCGACGCTCGTCGGAAGAGCCGTCATAGACGCGCTCGATAACCACGCGGAGACGATCACGGAACCCGAGATGACCCGGACGCTTGAAGAGCATATGCAACTCATCAAGCAGCGCGAGCGTTCCCGAGACGACGTCGTCACGGAGTCTCGTGAGATGCTCCATAAGGTCTTTGACAAGCTTGAAGCCCACGAGAAGGAGATCGGCGAGGAGATCATGGAGCAGACCGCAGAGGAGCATACCGTCGGCCCCTGCCCCGTCTGCGGCCACGACCTCCGGATCCGGCACCTCGGCGTCTCCCAGTTCATCGGGTGCACCGGCTACCCCGAATGCCGGTTCAACATCAGCCTGCCCGGCAGCACCTGGGGCAAGGCGATCCGGATCGAGGAGACCTGCGAGAAGCACAACCTCGCCCATGTTCGCCTTATCCGGAAGGGCTCTCGGCCGTGGGATATAGGCTGCCCGCTCTGCAGCCACATCGCCTCGAACGTCGAGGCGCTCCGGATGATGCCCTCGATGACCGACGACCTGATGCAGCGGCTGCACGCGCACCACATCTACACCGTCTCCGAGATCGCCGGCATGCAGCCCGGAGACTTCGTCAACGCCACCGGCGTCAGGACAAACGAGGCCGAGCAAGTGATAAAGGAGGCAGAAGCCGCCCTCGAGGTCCTCCGGCGCCGCTCAGAACTCCGGAAATTCGTCAGGAAGGTTGTCCCCCCGAGGAAGGGCCGGAGTCATGCGAAGATCATCAAAAGTTTCCTCGAACAGGGGATCGGGGATATCCGCGCGCTCTCGCAGGCGGAGCCTGCGGCCCTGAAGAAGGCCGGCATCGGCGATGCGGTGGCAACGGAACTTCTTGCGGCAGCCCGTGGGCTCTGCAACGAGCGCGCCCTCCGTGAGGCCGGGGTCCCCGCGGTCAGCCTGAAGAAGTACCAGACCGGCGGCGTAGCAACCCCCGACGACTTCTGCTATCTTCCTATCCCCTACCTCTCAAGCAAAACCGGCATTAATCCGGAGACCGTACATAAACATGTGGATATGGTCTGCAGGCACCTCGGCCGCCCCACCCCTGCGAAGGTCACCAAAGCAGCGCTCGAACGCGGGCGAAAAGAACTTCTGGAGATCCCCGGCCTCGGGGAGGCGACCGTTGAGAGGCTCTACCTTGCAGGCATATACGACGCGGCGACGCTTCGCGAAGCGGATCCAGAGAAGGTCTCCTCGATCACCGGCATCCCAAAGGCCAGACTCCACGACTATATCGGCTATCTGAAGTGACACCATGCACGCGAACTGGAAGACCTGGGCACACGTGACGAAACTGGACCCCGACAAACACCTCCCACCGGAACTCGTCGAAGAGATCGTGACGAGCGGGACCGATGCCCTGATGCTCTCGGGCACACTGAACGTGACACAGGAGAACCTCCGTGAACTCCTGGATCTGGTCTCCGCCTACGGGCTGCCGCTGGTCGTGGAGCCGGCAAGCCCCGACTGCGCCATATTTGACGGAGCAGTCGACCACCTCTTCGTACCGAGCGTGATGAACACCAACGACGTCCGCTGGATCGTCGGGAAGCACTACGCGTGGCTCCGGCACGCGAGCAGTGTCGACTGGGAGATGGTAGTGCCCGAAGCCTACATCGTCCTCAACCCGAACTCCGCAGTCGGGCGGGTGACAGGGGCGAACTGCGCTCTTTCAGGCGAGGATGTGGCTGCGTTTGTGGAAGTGGCGGACCGTTATTTCCGGTTCCCGATCGTCTATATCGAGTACAGCGGGACCTACGGGGATCCCGCGATCGTGCAGGCGGCGTCTGACGCGGTCGAGCACGCCACCCTCTACTACGGCGGCGGGATCCGCTCGACGGAGCAGGCGGCGGAGATGGGGCGCATCGCCGACACGATCGTCGTGGGCAATGCGGTCTACGAGGAAGGGATCGATGTGCTCCGGGCGACGGTCCGGGCGGTACAGTAGGGTATGCCCGAGGTATCAATCGTCCTGATCGAACCCCTTTACGAGGGGAACGTCGGGTTTACTGCCCGGGTGATGAAGAACTTCGGGTTCACCCGGCTGGTGCTGGTCAACCCCTGCGCGCTCGGCGATGACGCGAGCATGCGCGCCTCCCATGCCCGGGACGTCCTTGAGGGCGCCCGCCGGATGACGATCGAGGAGGTTTACCGGGAGTTCGACTTTATCGTCGCGACGACCGGCGAGGTGAGCAAGTCGGTCTGCACCCCGATGCGGATGCCCTACTACGCGCCGGCGGAGGTCCGGGAGATCGTCGCCGATGTCGACGGAACGGTCGCGGTCCTCTTCGGGCGGGAGAACTGGGGGCTTGCCAACACCGAACTTAAGCGGGCGAACCTCATTTGCACCATCCCAACCTCGGAGGCCTATCCCATCCTGAACCTCTCCCACGCGGTCGGCATCCTCTGCTACGAACTTGCGAACCTGCCGCGCGGGACCTATCCCCTTGCGGGGTCCGTCGAGATGGAGTCGCTCTACCGGCATATCAGTGCCTTCCTCGACCGGATCGACCACCCGGACTTCAAGCGGGAGAACACGATGACCCTCATCCACCGGGTGCTCGGAAGGACGAAACTGACCATCCGCGAGGCGAGTACGCTTCATGGGCTGATGCGCCGGACAGAGTGGCACCTCGAAAACAAAGAATAGTTTGCGGGAGAGATCTAAGAGAATGATTCTTGTCGACTGGCAGATAGAAGATCGCATCAGGCACGGGTATATCAAAGTAGACCCCTTTGAGCCCGGCCTGATCCAGCCCAACTCCCTGGATATCAGGCTCGGTTCCCACTTTGTCTGGTACGTTCCGGGAGATACCGTGATCGACCCCTACGAGAGGGAGAGCGTCTGCTCGGAGATCGAGGAGACTGTGGCCGACTCGATCGTTCTTGCACCGGGGCAGTTCATCCTCGCCGAGACCCTGGAGTCGATCGCACTTCCCGACGACGTCGTGGCGAGCATCGAGGGGAAGAGCAGCATCGCACGCCTGGGGATCGAGCTCCACCAGACGGGCGGCTGGATCGACGCGGGGTTCCGGGGGACGATCACGCTTGAGATGTGCAACGTGAACTCCCGGCCGGTCCGGGTCTATGCCGGGATGCCTATCGGGCAGTTGGTCTTCTACCGGACGGATCGAGCCGCGCGCCCGTACAACATGAAGCAGGACGCGAAGTATATGGACCAGCGGCAGGCGACCCTCTCCCGCTACCATGAGAATGCGCGCCGCGCGTGATCTCTACCGCCGGCAGTCGGGCAAAACCACACGCCCCGCCGCTTCTCTAAAAAGAACATTATGCACTATATAGCAGAAAAACAGATATTGAACGATTCAACTGGGGATACCAATGCGACTTCTTCTAATCCACTCTGATCATATCGAATACGAGGCCCGGAAGAAGACGAAGGTCGCCGAAGAGGACGTCGTCCAGAAAGACGCCCTCGATGAGGCGCTCGCCGTCTTCTGCGCGGTCGAGTCTGTCGACGAGGAGAACCTCGAGGACGCCGTCAGGCAGGCGGCAGACGAGATCGTCACCACGGCCCGGCAGCTCGGCACTACTAATATCATGATCTACCCCTACGCCCACCTCTCCTCTGACCTGGCATCGCCTGATGCAGCTGTGAGCGCTCTTAAGGGCATCGAGGAGGGCCTCACCGGGGAAGGCGGCTTTGTGGTGAAACGGGCGCCGTTCGGCTGGTACAAGGCCTTCTCACTCTCCTGCAAGGGCCACCCCCTCTCGGAACTCTCCAGGACGATCGTGCCCGGCGAAGAAGCAGCGACCGCGCCGAAGAAGGAGATCCAGCACGAATTCTTCGTCTTCACTCCCGAAGGGGAGCGTAAAGACGTGGCCGATTACGTGAAGGGGAATACGCCCTTCGCCTCCCTGATCAGGAAAGAACTCGGGTATCCGGGGCAGGAAGGAGTCGAGCCGGTCCACGTGGACCTGATGCGCGCGAAGGAACTTGTAGAGTACGAGCCGCGCTCGGACGTCGGGAACCTCCGCTGGATGCCCCGGGGCAAACTCCTCCGGGACCTCCTCGGTGACTACGTTCTTGCCCGGGTGCTCGACTACGGCGGGATGCCGGTGGAGACCCCGGTGATGTACGACCTCAGCGATGCGTCGATCTCGGAGCACGCTGCCAAGTTCGGGGAACGTCAGTACCGGTTCAAAAGCGGCAACCGCGATATGATGCTCCGGTTCGCGGCGTGTTTCGGCATGTTCTGCACCATGCACGATATGCACATCTCGCCGAACACCCTCCCGCTGAAACTCTACGAGCTCTCGACCTACTCGTTCCGGCACGAGCAGAAGGGCGAGGTGATCGGGTTGAAGCGCCTCCGCGCCTTCACGATGCCCGATATGCACACCCTCTGCCGGGACGTTGACGATGCGCTCGCGTCGTTCGAGGAGCAGCTTGCCATGGGCTGGAAGAGCGGCGAGGATCTCGAGACCCCGCTCGTAGGGGTCTTCCGGTGCACCCGCGACTTCTTCGACCAGTACGAACTCTGGGTGAAGCAGCTTGTCGCGAAGTCAGGCGTCCCGATGCTGATCGAGGTCCTCTCGGACCGGACGCACTACTGGATAGCAAAGGTCGACCTCGCGGCGATCGATGCACAGGGAAGACCGATCGAGAACCCGACGGTCCAGATCGACGTCGAGAGCGCGGACCGGTTCGACATCAAGTACTACACCCCGGAGGGGACGGAGGTCCACCCCCCAATCCTCCATTGCTCGCCGACGGGCTCGATCGAGCGGGTGATCTGCGCGATGCTCGAGGGCACCGCGGCACAGGAGGTTCCCTCGTTCCCGACCTGGCTCGCCCCGACCCAGGTCAGGCTTGTGCCGGTGGCAGAGCGGCACGTCTGCTTCGCGGAGGAGATCGGTGCTCGCCTGAAGGCAGCCGGGATCCGGGTGGATCTCGACGACCGGGACGAGAGCGTGAACAAGAAGGTCCGCGAGGCCGGGATGGACTGGGTCCCTTACGTCGCGGTGATCGGCGACCAGGAGGCCGAGACCGGCCGGCTCACGGTCACCATCCGGAGACTTTCGGAGAAGAAGAAGCCGTACAAGGAGACGATGAGCGAGGACGAGCTCATTCAGGCAGTGAAGATCGAGACCGCCAGAAAACCCTTCCGCCCGCTCTACACCCCGAGGCTCCTCTCTAAGAAGCCCCGGTTCATCTAATCTCTTTTTTACACGCGGCGGCTTCGGACCCTCAAAACCAACAAAGTTCCCGCCGGCTCTGCCGTCTCCCGATCCGTTGCCTTGAGCAAGAAGACGTGCAGGATCCGGCCGGTGCAATACCGGGTCCGGCCCAGCAAGGTTTAAGAACACCGAATGCTACTCTCCCCCGGTGCATGAAACCATGGACGTCAAAGAATACCGTTCTATCATATCAAACGCCATCGAGAGGGAGATCGAATCCTACACCTTCTATCGCACGGTCAGGGAGAAGGTCAAAGATGAGAACTTAAAAAACCTCTTCAACGAGCTTGCCGGAGAAGAGAGCCAGCACAGGAAGACCCTTGAGGGTTTTCTCCTAAAAGAGCCCGGAAAACTCGGGTTCGACACGAAACGTGACTACAAGGTCGCCGACACCCTGGAGGTCCCGCCGCTCTCGGCCGATCTAAAGCCGCTCGACGGCCTTGTTATCGCGATCAGAAAAGAACTCGACGCGATGCAGATGTACACCCAGCTCGCGGGCCTGAGCGTTGACCCGGAGCAGATAGAGTTGTTCGAGAGCCTCGCCTCGATGGAGCGGGGCCACAAGGCGCGCCTCGAGGACATCTACACCAACATGGCGTTCCCGGAGGCATGGTGAAGACGGGGCTTCGCGGTTGACCATTCTTTTTTATCGCACGACGAGGGGGGAGATTGTTAGGAAAAGGGTGCAGGCTCTCCCCTGGCATCATTCGACGGCGCAGTAGGCCCCCTTGAAGAACCACTTCCGATAGACGATCGGGGTGATGAGCGTGGTCAAAAGGCTCATCAGAACGATCACCACAAAGATATTCTGGCCGATGAGCCCCGACTCCAGCCCGATCAGGGCGACGATCATCGCTACCTCGCCACGCGGCGCCATCCCGAACCCGATAATGAGGGAGTCCTCCCGGCAGATCCCCATCGCCCGGGCGGGCAGGCCGCACCCGACGACCTTGGTGACGATGGCGACCAGAGTCAGCGCCACCAGGAAGAAGATCATGTCGGCTGTGAGCGCGCGGACGTCTGCGAGGATTCCGAGCGATACGAAGAAGATCGAGGCGAAGACGATCTGGAAGTACTCGGCGCCTTCGTGGACGCCCTTACTCTGCCGGAGTTCGACGCCGGCGAAGGCAACCCCGGCAAGGAACGCACCGATGATACCTGATAAGCCCACCAGGTCGGCGAGCATCGCGTACAGGAACGCCACCATCATGGCGAAGATGAAGACGAATTCCGGATACTTCCGCGCCAGGGGCGTCGCGTCCATCCGCTCGATGACCTTCCGGATACCGAAATATCCGACGGCCCCGGCAACGACGATGAAGCCAACGGCTTTAGCAAGCATCAGGACGGCCGATGTCACCAAGACGCTCCCGCCCACCGCAAGATCGGTGGCGATGGCGAGCACGACAAGGGAGAGGACATCGTCGATGACCGCAGCGCCGATGATTGCTTTTGCCGCCCCGGTCTGGAGGACGCCGATCTCTTTGAGGACGTTTGCGGTTATGGCAATACTCGTCGCGGTCAGCGCCGTGCCGACGAAGACTGCGCTTGCAAAGTCGAACCCGAAGAGGACGGCGGTGGCGTAGCCGCCCAGCCACGGGAGGGCCACGCCGACAAGGCCGATGACCCCATAGCGCGGATCGAGGATATCCCTGATGTTGAACTCGAAACCGATGACAAAGAGGAGGATGATGGCCCCGAGATGCGCCAGGGTCGCGACAAAGTCCGTGTAGGTGATCAGGCCGAGCACGCTCGGTCCGACGAGAACCCCTACGAGAATGGCCCCGATCGTCGCCGACTGGTTGATCCGGGATGCCACAAGATAGCCGGCGAGAGCAAGAAAGAGCAGGAGGCTCATCTGGATCTCAATTGCGAGGGCAGCGCTTTCCATGGTTACCCATGATTTTGGGAGGAGGACTTAAGTAATTGTATGAAACCCCGGAGAGTTGCAGGCCGACCCGGGTCCCGGGGAAGACCGACACGGGCGCCGCACGAGGCGGGACCGGAAAAATGGAAGCCTCATTCCGGCCTACCTTGCCGGTCCCTCTCACCGCCGGGAGGCGTCGCGGACCCTACCGGATAAAGCCTCCCCGCCCGGCATACCGGGCCGTATCCCCGGCCGCCTCCTCGATCCTGATGAGCTGGTTATACTTCTCCACCCGTTCGCCCCGCGCCGGAGCGCCGGTCTTGAGGTGGCCTGTCTGCATGGCGACGGCGAAATCGGCGATGAACGTATCGACAGTCTCGCCGCTCCGGTGAGAGACCATCGCGCCCCAGTTCTGCTGCTGTGCCAGGCGGACCGCGGCGATCGTCTCGGTCACCGTCCCGATCTGGTTGGGTTTGATCAGGACGGCGTTGGCGGCTCCTTTTCGGATACCCAGCTCGATCCGATCGACATTCGTGACGAAGAGATCGTCGCCGACGAGTTCCACCCGATCGCCGATCGCTCTGGTCAACAGCCGCCAGCCGTCCCAGTCGTCCTCGGCAAGGCCGTCCTCGATGACGATGACCGGGTATGCTGTAACCAGGTCGCGGTATCGGTCCACCATCTCGGCGGCGGTCAGGGTCAGCCCTTCGGCCTTGAGGTTGTAGACGCCGTCGTTGTAGAACGCGCTCGATGCCGGATCGAGGGCGATCCCGATCTCCTGACCGGGCGCATACCCGGCACGCTCGATCGCCTCCACGATCAGGTCGAGCGGCTCGGTGTTCGTGGAGACGGCAGGGGCAAACCCGCCTTCGTCGCCGACGCCGGTCGTGTAGCCCTGCGCTTTGAGAATATCTTTGAGCGCATGGTAGGTCTCGCCCCCCCACCGGACCGCTTCTGCGACGCTCGGAGCGCCGTAGGGGGCGATCATGTACTCCTGGAAGTCCGGCCCCTGCCAGTTGGCGTGAACCCCACCGTTGAGGATGTTCATCATCGGGACGGGAAGGAGCGGCTTTAGCGGGTCTCCCAGGTACTCCCAGAGCCAGAGACCCTCTGCGGCGGCGGCAGCCCGGGCGACGGCCATAGAGACTGCAAGCGTGGCGTTGGCACCCAGGTTTCGCTTGTTCGGTGTTCCATCCAGGAGGGAGAGGGCCTCGTCCACCGCCGCTTGATCGCGGGCGTCCATGCCCTGCAGGGTGGCGGCGATCTCGCCGTTGGCCCGGGCGACGGGTCTCTGCACCCCTTTGCCGCCGTAACGGCCCTTTACGCCGTCCCGGAGTTCTACAGCCTCATGCTTCCCGGTCGATGCACCGGACGGGGTCGCGGCACGCCCGGACACCCCGCCGGCGAGCGTGACATCCGCTTCGACGGTCGGGTTTCCCCGCGAGTCCAGTATCTCGCGGGCATGGATCGATTGTATCCTCGTATCAACCTCGATCATACTCGATGGCACCGGGGGGCGGGAGGGTATCGAGGGCAAAAAAGGTATCGACGGCGGCGCGTTCGTCCAGACGACGGCGGCAGCATGGGCCGAGATCACGTTGCCGTTTGCAATGAACCCGATTGCCCGTTTCCGTTCGGCGGCAGAGATCATTGAGGCACAGGGCAGGTATGCGAAATTCTATTGAGATACAAAATGAGCTGGCGGTGGTGCGGGTGATGCTCCCTCCTCACCACGTCCGACCGCAGTGCAGGCAGCGATCCCTGTGCATGCTGAGGATATATCCGCATTGCGGGCATGTCCAGCGGACCTTCTCCTGTTCTACGAACTCCGCGACTCCCCGCTCCGTATCTCGCGCAGGTCGTCGAGCACACTCGTCCGGTATTTGTGTAGCGCTTGTCCAGGCATTTCAGCCGCGTGCAGGGATATCCGATGCATTCGTAGCAGTACTCCCCCGTATGGTCTTCGTACTGTCGGAGCCTGCACCGGGCGCAATACGTGTTCAGCCTGCCGGGATCATCCGTCCGGCAGCCCGGGCACCTGTTTTTCTCCCGACGGTTTGTTAGCATCGGCCGAGCTCGTTGATCAGTCTGCGATAGACATCAAAGGCAGGTTTCGACGAATAGTCGTCGCGTACGATGCCGAACTGGGAGAACAGGTCAGGGCTGGAGCTGTCCGCATCCCGCAGATCGAACAACTCGTAGTGGGTGACATTATAGTTACCCCGGTAGTCGTTGACCGTGCGTATGATCGTCTCCAGGGCCTCGGCCTGCCGCTCGTAGGAGCGTTCCGGGCCGGTAGGCCACCCGTTCTCCGCCACATGTATCGGCACCGTGGCGGGTATGCCGGCCTCGGGCAGGGAGGTCTCTCGAAACGATCGCATAGCAAACTCGACGAAGTGGCGGATGTCGCCGGGCAGACCCGAAGGAGCCAGCGGGAAGAAGACGTCCGGATAGATGTCGAGGCCAACATAGTCCAGGGCCTTTATGAACCGCTCTCCGCCAAGTGCACCGATCGACGTCCAGAAGTCGTGAGTGTCAGTCTCGAAGAGCGGCACGGCGCTGAAACCAACCTGCAACCCACTATACCCACACCGCCGGGCTTCTTCTTTAGCCGCAATGACTCCCTGCACCAGCGCTTGGCGGACATTCGGAAAACTGCCGTCGATTACAGGCACGTGCGTGAGGTTGGGTTCTTCGGTCACCTGGAGCATTGCGATCCTCGCGCCGTAATGTCGAACTACACCTCTGACAAATTCAACCCACCCGGCGACGTTCCCACTCTCCGATGTGTACGAAAGCACCAGATCGAGTTCCCTGCCGTCGCCGCCGTACTGGAGAAAACTCTCGGGCTGGCTCCTCTCCGATCGCGGGTCGGGAGAAGAGTCCGTGTAATGGAGATAGCATCTGACGGCGAATGATCGTATAGCACCCTGTAGTTTATCGATCGCTTCTTTGATTCGCTCGGGGTTATTGGGTCTGCCGGATACCATGACGGGATCGCCCCCCAGCGTTCCGCCGGGATAAACCCCGAATATCAACCCGGGTGCCCCTGCAGAACGCGCAGGAGGCATCCAGCCCTCCGCAGTCCGGGGCTGAGCATCACACATACCCACATGTATGCAACCGATTGTAATAACGTTGATTCTAACAGAATGACTGCCGCACCGACTTGACCGACGGAAATTTTATCCATTCATCGCCTGCCGGACCGAAAGGTGCTGTGAAGGGTTGATATCTGTTGAATCGGTCCCGGTTAGAAGAAAGAAAGCAAGATACGGCAATGTGAAGGCCGGACGAACGTAGTACCCCCGGGCGGATTCGAACCGCCGTCGCCGGATCCAAAGTCCTGCATGATTGACCACTACACTACGGGGGTACGAGAAACCCAAACCACCGATACCTGCGGTATCTGCTCTTATACTCTATGCATCGTGGGATTATATCGGTTTGGTCGCAGACAGACGAGGGGAGGGAGGGGGCCCGCCGCCCGGCTCATGTTCGCTCGAAGTCGTCCTCGAACCGGATGATATCGTCCTCGCCGGTATACTCCCCGATCTGCACCTCGATCAGTTCGAGCGGCAGGAGGCCGGGGTTCGCGAGCCGGTGGACCGTTCCCGCCGGGACGAAGGTGGACTCACCGTTCCGGAGGAGGGAGGTCGCGTCACCGATCGTCACCTCGGCGCACCCGGTGACGACCACCCAGTGCTCGGAACGGTGGTGATGCATCTGCAGTGAGAGCCGCCGTTTCGGGGGGACGGTGACACGCTTGATCTTATATGACTGCCCCTCCTCGAGGTTCGTGTAGGAGCCCCAGGGCCGGTGAACCTGTGTGTGGAAGAGCGCACGGGAGTCCCCCTTCTCGCGGAGAGCCTTTGCGATCTCGCCCACCCGCTGGGTCTCGGCACGAGCGGCGACCAGGATCGCGTCCTTCGTCTCGATGATGGCAAGGTCGTGGACCCCTACGGTGGCGATCAATCGATCGGCGATGATCAGGTTATCGGAGGAGTCGATCCCGATATACTCGCCCCTGACTGCATTTGCGTCCCCGTTCTTCGGCAGCGTGGCGTAAAGAGTGTCGAAGTTCCCGAGGTCGCTCCAGTCGGATTCAAGCGGCACGACCGCCGCCCGCCGGGTCTTCTCCATGATCCCGTAGTCGATCGAGAGAGCAGGGACCGCCCCGTACGCCTCCTCGACAGGGTGCTCAAACGCCCGGACCACCTCGGGTGCGCATGTCTCGCACTCGGAAAGAAAGAGACCAGCATCAAAACAGAACATCCCTGAGTTCCAGAGGTAGCCGTCAGCAACATACTTCTCGGCGGTCGCAAGGTCAGGCTTCTCCACGAAAGCGTCCACGAGCGAACCCCCGGGGAGAGGTTCGCCCGGACGGATGTAGCCGTAGCCGGTGTGGGGAGAGGTCGGCCGCACACCGAAGACCACCAGGTAGTCCTTTGCAAGCCCTTCCGCCCGCCGGAAGGCTTCCTGGAATGGCCCGGTCGCGGCGATCAGGTGGTCCGAGGGCAGCACCGCGACCGTGTCGGAGCCGTCTTCCCGGGTGACCTCACGGACACCATAATAGATCGCCGGCAGGGTGTTCCTGCCAACCGGCTCCACGAGGACACGACAGTCGCACCCGATAGCGGCGAGTTGGTCCCGGACCAGGAACTTGTGGTCGGTGTTCGTGACGATGGCGATCTCCTGCGGGGGGGAGAAGAGGAGCGACCTCTTCACGGTCTTCTGGAAGAGAGACTCGTCGTCGACCAGCGGGATGAACTGTTTTGGGTAGTGTTCCCGTGAGAGCGGGAAGAGACGGGTGCCGCTCCCGCCTGCAAGTATGAGCGTCTTCATGGGATCGACTCCGTGCCCAAAAGAGGGGCACTCGGATTTGTATACTCTATTGCGATAAGGGGGATAAAAACGTAAGGTCTCCGAGGGGTACGGCCGGCCCGACGGGCTGAAAGACCGCTCCCGGGCGCTCTCAAACACCCGCTCGTATCGCACCCGGCGGTGTATCAGTAGACGCAAGGATGAATGGAGACCTCTTGGCCTGCTCTCGAAGTCCGAAATAGGCTTTGTTGAAATCCCCCTGTTTGTTCCAGGGCCGCAATCCCGGGCACGGCTTTCTCCCGGGTAGGCTCCACAGTCCACTACAGGAGTATGCCGAGGGAAAGGCCGATCCCAGGGACAAACCGGTCAAGCACCCCCTCATCGGAGTAGGAATGACCAAAATAGGATCTCAACAGAGCCAAAAAAGGTATGACTCTGCTCAGGCCCGGGTCATCGTCGAATTCCCGGGGTAGAGAGCCCGCGCCTGCGGGTCGAGGTCTTCTGCAACTGCAAGAACGTGTTCGGCCTCCTGATACTTCCCGAGCCGGCCGAGCACCATGCCGTAGGTAACCCAGGCGAAGATGCACGACCGGTCGATCGCGAGCGCCTGTCTGCAGGCAAGCACCGCCTCCTGGGGGCGGTCGAGCCGGGCGAGGATCACTGCCCGGTTGTTCCAGGCGTAGATGTCGTCATTGTCGCAGAGGATCGCTGCACTGAATGCAGCGAGCGCCTCTTCGTAGCGCCCCTGCCGCTCGAGGGCCACACCCCTGTTGTTCAGGGCCGCCGGTTCGTGCGGGTCCAAAATGACGACGTCGCTGTACGCCCGTGTCGCATCTCTGTCTTCACCCTTACGGGATATCTCCGGTGTAACCAATCGGGGCATACGTCTGCACCTCGCACCCTTACTGCAGAGTGACGATATATATGTTCCTGCATCTACCATGCCCGGCGAGCAGGGAGGGCAGGATCAGCCGGCAGGCAGTCCTGGGCCGGTCCAGAGCCAGGAGGTAGTTACTGACCGCTGTCCCGGAACCATGCCACTGTCTCCAAAAGCCCCTCATCGAGCGTGTAAGTTGAGGAAAAACCAAACGCCTCCCCTGCCCGGGAGATCTCCGCAAGCGAGTCACGCACATCACCCGGTCTCGGGGGTTCATGGAGCGGCCGGTGGTGTATACCGGTGATCCTCGAGAGGTTTCCGGCGAGTTCATTGAGACTGATCCGGCGGCCCCCGGCGATGTTGAAGATGCCGGAAGCGTCGCTCTCCATCGCCAGGATGTTCGCCCGGACGACATCTGCGACGAAGATGAAGTCCCGGGTCTGCTCTCCGTCGCCGTAGATGATCGGCGGCTTCCCGGCAAGCAGCCGGGTGATGAACTTCGGGATCACCGCTGCATACTCGGAGTTCGGGTCCTGCCGGGGGCCGAAGACGTTGAAATAGCGCAAGAATGTTGTCCGAATGCCGTAGAGATCTGAAAAGACCTTTCCATAGTATTCGCCCGCGAGTTTTGAGACCGCGTAGGGGGAGAGCGGTCTCGGCGCCATCGTCTCGAGTTTGGGGAATGTCGGGTCCTCACCGTAGATCGCCGAGGTGGAGGCCGCCACGACCGCCGGAACGCCGCATGCCTTCGCGGCCCAGAGGACGTTCACGGTTCCGGCCACGTTCACGGCGTTCGTTTCGAGGGGGTCTTTTATAGAGCGGGGGACCGAGGCAACGGCCGCCTGGTGGAAGATGCCGTCCGCCCCGGCACAGGCATCGGTGAGCAGGGCAACATCGGTGACGCTCCCCTCGATGAACGTCACCCGGGGAAACGTCATGAGATACTCAACATTCTCGTGCCGCCCGCTCGATAGGTCGTCGATGATCACGACGTCGTGATTGTCGCGTGCCAGTCGCTCCGCAAGGTTGGACCCGATGAACCCTGCCCCGCCTGTGACGATGTAACGCATGCAGCATACCGTAGGCATTCAAGTGACTTGAGCGTTGCTGGAGGAGGATCGGAGCAGACAGGAACAAGGCATACCCGGAATGCAGTCACTCATGCCACAGCAGCCACTACAGCGAAGCGCCCCAGATCAGAGAACGACACCCGGAGCCCGGAATGCTTATTGCCGGTTTGGAAACAGGGTCCGGTACTGTTCGGGAGGGTGTGTCCGAGGGCCCCCCACCGGAACACATGCGTATAGCATCATCTGGTTTATAGACATCGTCCGACCGGCCGGGTTTATCCCCCTCTCTTCCCGTTAGAGAGCGGGAAATACTGCCGGTAGACGTTTCTGCGCTCATCAAGATCCGTATGCAGGTAAATCTCGGTCGTCTTGATGGAGGAGTGCCCCAGATTCTCCTGCACGACGCGGAGGTTCTTCGATCGCCGATAGAGTTCGCTCGCGTAAGAATGCCGGATTTTATGCGGCGTAATCCCCGCAGGGGCGCATTGTTTGAAGAGATGCTGGACGGTTCGGGGGGAGATATGATTGCCCTGCTGGCCCAGAAAGAGCGGCCCTTCGATCGTATTCCCGATAAACCCGTTGATCTCATCGAGCGTCCCTTCATCGACGAAAACGGTCCGGATCTTATCGCCTTTCCCCTTCACCCGGATCGTCTGCTCCTCGAAGTCGATATCCTCAACGTTTATCGCGCAAAGTTCGGAAACACGGACGCCTGTTGCGTATATGAGGCGAACGATCAACCGGTCCCGCTCACTTTCGAGGGTATTGATCAGGCGGATCACCTGACTGTGTTTGAGGTATTTCAACTCTTGATTCTTGATCCGGGGCCGTTCCACCCCGAGCATAGGGTTCGCGACCACGGCGCCCTGTGCGTAGAGATAGCGGTAGAACGAGGAGAGTGTCGATATCATCCGGTGGAGAGTCTTTGGCTTATAGTCCCGCCTCTCCGAGAGGGAGGAGAAGTAATCGGTGACGAGAGCAGCAGAGACGTTGACATCCGCGTCCAGAGGGGCGTTCTTGACTGCAGCATCATCGAATGAAACCCCGTCCGGGCCACGGTGCTGCCGGAGCCAGGCGTACCGGGCGAAACGCTGAACGGTCTGATCATATTTTTTGATAGTCCGGGGCGAGTAATTCCGCATCCGGAGGTAGCCGCTGAAGCGATCCAGCCACTCCAAAAATGACGCGCTTTCCATCGTATTAAGGATTAAATACCAAAGAATATCAAGATTGCGGTAAATGCCTATTCCCCGCAATAAATTGGATGCCCCAGATCCCCTGCCGGACCCCGCGCCGGGTCGCAGGCCGTGATCGCACAGGCCCGCACCCATCTGCCTGCTGCACGAAGGCCCGGCCCAAAAACCCGAAAGAAGAACGATCAAAGCAGGGGTGCGGCCGATAGGATGAGGATCTCAGAAGAATGGCCGCCATCCGAGCCATGCCGGCAGTTCGTGCAGCAATGTCGGGCAACCCGGAGATCCCGGCGAAAAAAACCCCGACCCGGCTCCCAAAAGACAATATTTCTCGGGGAAACACCCAGGAGCCAGGGGGCGGATCTCGTCCCGAGCCCAAAAAAAAGTATTCCGGTGATGCAGGAGGTACTGGTGTTAGGAGGTATACTGGGGCTGCCAGTCCCGGGTGGTCGGGGAGCAGACCCTGTTGAATACGTTCCTCCCAGAGCATATGAATCCCCTACCGCGCGACGCGAAAGTGAACGGCCCTGAAGGCACCGCCGCCGCCACGAAGCCGACAGACACCGCCCACATATAAACGACCCTCACAGAAGGGCGGAGACGCACGATCGCACGCACAGCCGCCCCCAACTATCAAGATGGGGGCGATCCGGCGGTACAGGGCCGATACGAGGGTCGAAAAAAGACAAACGACCGCCCTGCAGAGAGGGGACAGCGATCCGGCTCACACCCGCCCGGCGGGGAACCCTGCACGCCGCCCATGCGAGGGAGAAGCCCACAAGGTTGCTGACAATCAGCATCATGCCACTCAAACGACCTCGCGCAAGGACAGAGTCGCAGGACCCCGGTTAAGCAGCCCGGGTCCGACAGCCGAACAACAAGGCCACGTCCGCAGCCATAAGCGTTTTTCCCTCCCGACGGCGCTCAAACGCCAGCCTCCGACTCAGGGACCCATCGAGGAGAACCGGACGCCCTCAACCCGGCTTACGCTCCCCGATACGATATCTCGGACCGGGGATCTGCACAAATGCCCCGGGTTGGCTCGGGGGGCCCAGCCGGAAGAGCCTGATCGCCATCCCGGCTTCGCGATCAAAAGGGCAGATATAAACCATATGATGCTATACATAACCGGGGAAGGGCAACCACGAGACCTGCAGGGCACGCAGCCACCCGGAGATTTCGGAGCACGCTCCCATTCTGCTCTATTACCAGAACGGCCAGATTATCATCGGGCTGCCCGACCAATATCATTGAAATACCAAAACGGACAAGAGGGTATGCAAAATGGATGATCCTGCTAACCTGAAAGACCCAAACAAGTACCAGAAATTCAAGAAAGTAGATGGGGCCACCTACCTGCGGGTCAACCAGTTCCTGCGCAAACACACCCACATCACCGCCCGCGAATGGGCGATCGCCCGCCTCTGCGCAGACTTCAAGACCACCAGCGGCTCTGAGATGACGTTCATCGGCGAGAACCTCCCTGAACTCTGCCCGTTCATGGTTGACTCCTACACTCCGCAGGCGGTCAATCAGGCGCGGAGCTCGTTCAAGAAGAAGGTGAAGAAAGCGGGAGCCACGTTCTTCTACGGAGCCATGTGTGGTTTTTTTACCGCAGAAGAACTCGACGAGATCCTCTTTGAGGCGAGCGAGGTCGCCCGGTTCCTGCTCGAGGTGGAAGGAACGAGCCTGAATCTCGACGATGAGATCGATGTCGAGGACCGGATCACCGAGGTGATGCGGGGCGTAGCCGAAGCGGCGTCGGTCGTCTTAAAGTCCAGGCCCGGTCAGGAAGGAGGAGAGGGGAGCCCGATAGAAGAGAAGGAGAAGGAGGATGAGGAGAGATGAAGATCATTCAGATTGTCGGCCGTTCGAACGCCGGGAAGACCACATTCATTAAGAGCCTGATCGGGGCGCTCTCCGCACACGGGACCGTCGGAGCGGTCAAGCACCTGGGACACCACGGCTTTTTGCTCGAACCCGGAAAAGACACAACACTGTACTATGAATCGCATGCTGCTATATCCGGCGGCGTCGACGAAGAGAAGTCGGTCCTTGTCAGGCGCGAGAACGACCTCGACTCCACCCTGGAGATCCTCTGCAACGCCGGGATCGAGTACGCCATACTCGAGGGGTTCAAGTCCCGGCCGTTTCCGCGGGTCGTGATAGGCGACCTCGAAAGCGAGAACGTCGTCCTCCGGAACCCCACCATCGACGCGGTGATCGCCGCGCTTCCGGAGTTCGAGGACTACTACACCGTCGAGGGGTTGGTTCGGGAGTTGAAGCGCGAGTGCGGCGTCTCGCGTGCCGGGGCGGTCCTCACGTTCAACGGACTTGTCCGGGAATGGACCGGCACCGAACGAACAGGGTACCTGGAGTTCAATGAGACCGTCAATGCCGTGACGGAGAGCATCCTCGAGGACGTGAAAGCCGTCCCGGGGATCATCGGGGCACGGTTCTACCACAGGAAAGGGCGGCTTTACGCCGGAGAAGATATAACCTATCTTGCTATACTTGCAGAACACAGGCAAGAGGCGTTCGCCGCCGCCGGCAGTGCAATCGACAGACTGAAGCGGGAACTACACGACACGGAGAAGTGACGAAGATGCGAAACGGAAAACGGATGTTTGGAACGAACGGCGTGAGGGGTGTGGTCGGAGAGGAGATGACGCCAGCCCTCGTCCTCAAGATCGGCGCCGCCCTCGGATCGATGAGGAAGGGCACCATCGCGGTCGGCAGGGACACACGGACTTCCGGCGAAGCCCTGGCCCACGCTCTCAAGGCCGGGCTCCTGATGACCGGGTGCGACGTGGTGGACATGGGCATCCTCCCCACGCCGGCCCTGCAGTACATCATCAAGACCGGCCGGTTTAGCGGCGGCGCTATGATCACCGCATCCCACAACCCGCCCGAGTACAACGGCGTGAAGATCATCGAGGCCGACGGCACCGAGATGTCCGACGACGAGACCATCCGGTTAGAAGACAGGTTCTTCGCCGGGGAGTTCGACGCGGCATCCTGGGACGGGGTCGGCGCTGAGACAGCCGCACCAGATCGGATCGAGGAGTACATTAAGGCCGTCGTCGGGCACTTCCCGCCCGGTATCGGCGAGGGCATGACCGTCGTCGTCGACCCCGGTTCCGGCCCCGCGGCGCTCACCACCCCGACCATCCTCTCGAGGATGGGTTGCCGGGTCCATACCATCAACGCCCGGCTCGACGGCACCTTTCCGGGCCGGATGCCCGAGCCGACCCCCGAAGGGCTGCAGCCCCTCTCGGAGATGGTCATCGCCACGGACGCTGCGTTCGGGGTCGCGCATGACGGCGATGCTGACCGGGCGGTCTTTGTTGATAACAAAGGACGCTATATAGAAGAGAATTACGAGTTCGGTCTCGTCGAAGACTACGTCTGCAGCAGGAACAGCGGTGGGCTCATTGTCACCCCGGTTGCCACCTCCCGGCTGATACGAGATATCGCAGAGCGGCACGGGTGTACCGTCGACTATACCCCCGTAGGAAGCATCTATGTCGCGAGAAGGATGATCGAGTTGATGGGCGAGGGGAAGAAGGTCTCCTTCGGGGGCGAAGGAAACGGTGGCCTGATCTACGCCGATCACCAGTTCTGCCGGGATGGAGGCATGACCGCCGCCATGATGGTGGCGGTTCTCGCGAATCATAACGGCAGGGAACTCTCGGAGATCCTCGACGGACTCCCCGCATATCATCTGGTCAAGGAGAAGCACCACGTCCGGGACCCGGCCTCGCTGGTCCGCACCGTCGAAGAGGCGTTCTCGGGAGAGATCATCGAGAAGATCGACGGTATCAAGATTGTCAGGGACAATGTCTGGGCTCTTGTGCGGGCGTCGGGCACGGAACCGATGATCAGGATCATGATCGAGTCAAAGGACCCGGAGATTGCGGATGCCATGTACCGGGAGATCATGCTGATCGCGACTGCCGGAACGGCAGGAGCGGGAGCACCGTAGGTGCGACTCGCGATGGGAT
>NZ_DAOSET010000025.1:36611-41437 GCF_035363275.1 Methanoculleus sp.
ACTGCCGGAACGGCAGGAGCGGGAGCACCGTAGGTGCGGGTGGTCGGGCAGGCGTAACCACCTCGCCTGCCCCTGACCTCTTACGGATGGAATCAACCCCATAACCCATCCGTTCTCAGGGTTGCAAGAGACCCTTGACATCCACCATATCCCTGATATTTTAGAGGATCCCACTGATTTCCATTGAAATAGATTCTTGTGAGTGGGGGGCAATCTATATATCTGATAATGGATATGCATGATGCAGGACCCACTGGAGAGCGCTGATCAAAATGGATGGAAAGCCACAGATAAAACAGAAGATCACCTCCGCGATCTCTTCGGGCGATCTGCGTGAGGTTGAAAAGGTCGTATTGGACATATCTGAGACTCAGACGAGAAAAGAGAAAAAATCGCTCTATGAGCAGATGAACGCCGCCCTGATACAGACGGCATTCGAACAGAGCCAGCCGGAACTCTTAAGCCAGCTTGCCCTTCCGACAAAAGAAGAAGTATTTACCCTTGCCCGACGTGCCGCGGAACTCTACAGCCAGAACAAGGACGAACGATGGTTCCGCGCAATATTTACCCTGGTCGACAAACTCGACCGCAAGAGCCACCAGTCCGATCTTCTCGCCGGCATCTCCCGCGATCTTGTCGAGATCGGGGTGGATACCGGGGACATCCACTATATTGAGAAAGGCGGGGAAGCCTTCGACAAGATCAGCATCCGCAAATACCGCTCGGCGATCCTCTCCGAAATAGTCCCGCTCTTCATCCAGTATGGACAGAAACACCGAAATATTGATATTATGCAAAATGCCCTCCAGATCCTCTCCGAGATCGGCGACATATCAAGACAATCACAACTCCATGCCGACGTGGCCAGGGCGATCGCCGGTTCCGGCATCGAATCCGGCAATATCGATCTCGTGATCAGCGGGTTATTGAGTGCCACGGAGATCAACCAGAAGATCCGGCGCACCAACTCGATCGCCGAGATCGTAGATGCCACCTGGAAGTCGTCGTTGAAGAAGGAGATCTCCAACATAGAAGAGATCATAGACTCACTCTCGGGCATCCCGGAAGAGCGGCTCATCGAAGTCCTCGCAATCCTGACCGAACAACTCCTCGACCGCCAGCGTGACAAGAAACAGGTCTACACCAAACTGCTCAGGCTCGACGACGAGAAGCCGTGGGCAGGCCAGACCCTCGTCCTCGAACTCCTGAAGAAGGCAGAGCGGAGCGGAGAACGCTGGTTCCTCGAGAAGGCGTTTGAGTTCAATGCCCGGGGCCTTGTGGAGACACAACTCCCGATCGAGGAGATCGTCCTCTCCGGGATTGCGGTCGTCGAGAAGACCGGGAACCCGACGATCCTCCTCGACATCACGCCGTTGATAGATGAGTCCTGCGACGCCGCGAAGGCAGCACACCTCTACCGGCAGATCACTGACGCACTCTCCCGGATGGGCGATTTCTATCACGCAATTGAGGTCATGAAGAAGGTCAGCAATAGCACCCAGAGGATCAATGCCCAATTTTTCGATACCAGTGTCCGCCTGATCAAGGAGGGGATCCGTCGCGACGAGATCGGTCTCGTCCGTGGGAATATCCTCACCGCACTGGATATCGATATCGCCGACTCGCTGGTACACCAGGCGGTGACCGACTTCTGTAAGGAGTACGACTTTGACGAGGTCGTCAGGCACATACCAGCCATAAAGGAGATTGTTAGATCGCACCGCACACAGGATATCCTGCTCCTTGAGTGCAACACTATCCTGATTGAGCGTGGGTTCGTCCGCCAGAACGACCCGTCGGCCCTCGTGGACCTGGTGAACCAGATCGGAGAGCAGGCTCTGCGCGAGCAGGCCATTTCAACCATCGCCGTCGAGATGGCGCGGATAGGCGTCGTCCGGAAGGATCGGGATCTCCTCCGGCATGCAACCGCGCTGACCTGCGAGATCATGGATCAGCAGGCACGGGCCGAGTCGATGGGCGGCATTGTGGACCAGGCAGCCGTACTCGCCGTCGAAGACGGGGATCTTGACCTCCTTCATGGGATGCGGGTTCTTTCCACATCCCTGCTGGAGCGGGATTACTGTCTCTTCGCGATGGGAAAGGTTATCCACGGCCTGATCATGTACGGGATCGAGCAGCTCTCGCTTCAGGCGCTGGATGAAGCGACCCAGATCCTCTCCCAGATCACCGATCCATCCCTGCAGCGGCAGCTGGTCGATCCTCTCATCGAGGGTTACGTCCGGGTCGGGAGCCTGCAGGCGGCGGACCAGCTCACCCGGGGAAAGGTCAGGATCTTCGATGGCATGATGGAGCCGTTCGAGATTGCGCTCACCCTCCTCCAGAACAGCACCCCGCGCGAGGAGGTCTCGATCAAGATAGCAAGTTATGTCGACATCATGCTCGAGTACTCGCAGGTTCACGCAAGCCCGATCTTTGCTGTCCCGATGAGTCTCTTCACCCTGGAGATTGGGGGTGAGTACGAACGAACCGCCATGATCCAGCGGATCCTCAACTTCTTCACCAGTTACACAAAGGAGTTCGACTCGGCCGACCCCTATGAGGTGATGGCTTACCTGCTCGAGGGCATCGAGGGAGCGCCGGCGGCACCGCCGGTACTCGAGTTGATGTACCGTCTCTTCGAGCATACCGGCGATGTCTATGCACGCTACTCCGGGATGTACCGGATCGTGAGCGCCTACTCGGTCCTCGGCAACGAAGAACGGGCCGAGGAGATTATCAGGCAGCTCCACGAGACCATCGGCACTATCTCCGAGCCGTCGATCCGCGTGATCATGCTCTCCGACCTTGCCGGACTTATGGCCGGGATCGACCATAGCACAGCCAGGAGTTATCTCGCCGAAGCGCAGGAGATGCTTGATTACGTCGGGCCGGAGCGGGATGCATTTGCCAGAAAGAACCTGATCTACGCTGCAAGAAGCCTCAACACCGTAAACCGGCAGGAGGAGGATGTCGACTGGGCTATCGGGCAGGTTGGCAGGATCGAGGATCCGGTCGAGTATGTGGATGCTCTTGCTGCGGTCTTTGACATGGTCACCGAGCCCGCACAGAGGAAAGAGATCCTCTCGGCCATGTGCCATACTGTGGTGAGCATCCCCTCTCCCTACATCCGGCTCTCGATGCTCTTTGACGTGGCACAGTTTGCCGAGAACTACGGCGACGACAGGGAGATCGACGAACTGCTCGACGGCATGGAGAGCACGGCCAAGCACATCCAGATCCCGTTCATCACCGCTATGACGCAGCAGCGGATGGCCCAGATGCTCTTCTCATTGTACCGGAAGAGCGGGAAGCCGGCCGTCCGGCAGCGGGCTATCGATGCCGTCTCCACGATCGACGACGATCGAATCCGGTACGGCCTGATGGTCCAGCTCGAACAGGCGATGCCCCAATCCTGGAAGAACACGGTCTACGGCAGGATCCTCGACTGCCGCGACAAGATCCGGAGCGGCGATTACACCACAAAGGACATGGTCACGCTCGACCGGGCGATACGGGCGGCACCGGATCGGGCAAGGAGGGCGACCTACTACACCGAGTTCTACCTCCTCGCGAGGAACGCAGGGCAGCATGAACTTGCGGATCGGATGCTCCTCTGCGCCCTCGAAGAAGCCCGGATCATCCGGCCGCTCTCGCGGCGGGCCTTTGCGCTCGGCGATATGGCATGCCGGATCTACGCGGAGCGCTACGAAGACCGGTCGAGGGAGGTTCTCGATATGGCTGTGAGCGAGGCTCTCAACATCCGCGACTCAACGGTCCGGGACGAGGTCTATGACGAGCTGGATATGTCCATGCGGCTTGTGCAGGAGCACTGGCTGTGAAGACGATCGAGATCAGGATCTCGGGAAGGGTCCAGGGTGTCGGGTTTCGTGCCTGCATCAAAAGGATCGCCACGAACCTCGGTGTCGGCGGTGAGGCGATGAACCTTCCCGACGGAAGGGTGCTCATCACCGCAACCGGCGAACCCGTCATCCTTGATAAGTTTGTCTCCATGCTCTACGGATGCCCCCGGGTCGTCATCCGGGACCTCTCCCAGAAGGAGATCCCCTTTGCCGGCTACCCGGAGTTCACCATCCAGCGGGCGCTCACCAGTACAGCACGTGAAATTCGGCGTTTGTGAGGAGGGCGTCCCGCAGGATATGCACCTGCGCATCAATGCGCGACTGGTCGATGGAGTCGCGGAGCGCCGCGACCAGCCGGGCCGAAAAGTTCCCGTCAAGGTAGCATCTTTTTTCACCGCATTCATAATCCCCCTCCGAGACCTCGTCCCTGGCAAACCGGAGGACGGTGCGGTCCACCATCGTCGCTTTCTGCGATTCAATAAGGTCGTAGACGAGGCTCCCGGCCCCTTCGTGGAGCATGCCGAGGTCGGGGTTGAGGTGGGCACCGACCAGGGAGACGCAGCAATTGCCGTAGAGCATCGCATACCCGAGTGAGAACATGGCGTTGACAGGGTCGAGGTAAGGGCGAATCGTCCTGCGCCGAAACCCGAGTTCCGGCGGGAGTGTGCGGGAGAGGATCTCATAATACATATCGACGGTCAGGCGGGAGAGTCTCCGCAGTTCCTCCATGGTGACCGAGACCCCCAGTTCCTCCCTGGCCTGGTGAAGGAAGTCGAGTTCTCCGGCGTAGAAGACATCCTGTCCGGCGTGGCCGTAGAGTTCCTCGAGGAGAAGAAGCCTTGACTGGAGGCCGGCCGTTGCGAGCGGCTGTGCGAACCGGTGAGGGGCTGCCCGTTCCTGGGCGAGGCGCACCGCCTCGTCCGGTTGATAACCGTAGGGTGTGAGGCACCCGACGGGCGTGCCGTC
>NZ_DAOSET010000026.1:0-39690 GCF_035363275.1 Methanoculleus sp.
TCATCGCCGGGATCGTCCTCTTCGGCGAGTCGCGGAGCGCCGGCCGCCTCCTCTGCCTCTTCCTGATTGTAGCGGGCATCGTGGGGCTGAAGTTCTGCTCGGACGCGTGAAAGGGCATTGCCAGAAAAGAGGGAGGTTCCCGCCGATCAGGGCAGCGGTGCCGGCGGCGATCACGGCCCCGATGAGGAATGAGACGAATATGCGGGTATCCATGAGAGGGTTCACTCCGCAGGACGGTTAACCGTTTCTTTATCGCCCGGAGAGGGGCCGGAGATGCATCTCGTCCTCCAGGGCCGCGAGAAACGCGAGAAGGAACGCATGCCTCTCCCCGGCGATCTCCCGGGCGCTCTCTGTGTGCATGCGGTCCTTGAGATTCAGGAGTTTTTCGTGAACATGATCGATTGCGTCCCCGATGCCCCGTCCCTGTTCTCCCGATTGCATGAACGTCCTCGCGATCCCGACCGCACCCATCGCGTCCAGGTTGTCGGCGTCCGAGAGCACCCGGGCCTCGAGGGTCTCGGGGTCGATCCCGGCACTGTAGCGGTGCGCCCGGACGGCGTGGACGATGCCTGCGATACGGTCCGCCGGATAGCCGACGGACTCAAGATACGCTGCCGCCATCCGTGCCCCCTCTTCTTCATGGGGGACGCCCGCCTCCTCTTCAATGGGCCGGGCGATGTCGTGGAAGATGGCGGCCGGGATGAGGACCGCCATATCCGCTCCTTCGCGGGCGCCGAGCGTCTCGCAGAGGCTGACGACCCGGAGGGTATGGTCGAACCCGTGGGCCCCGGATGCCGGGAGCACGGCTTTAACGTGGTCGAGCATTGCGACGGTCTCTTCGTTCATGAGCCATCTCTGTCGCACAAGGGCAGAACTCTATCTCCCATACGGAGAACCCGCTCCGGCTCACCGGTCCTGCACCTCGCGCACCGCATCAGGTTCTCAGCATACGCCTCGATGAGATCACGCATGGCGAGGCACTCCCGCCACGCCCACGGGATCGCGGCAGCCCCGTAATACGCCCCGGCGAGCTGCCCGTAGATCGCCCCGGTCGTGTCGGCGTCCTCCCCGAGGTTCACCGCGAGGAGGCAGCCCTCCGCAAACGTGCTGCTTCGCGAGAACGCCCAGAGCGCCGCCTCAAGCGAGGCCGCGACGTATCCCCGCCCCCGGATCGCCGGAGGCTCTTTGCGGAGGTAGGATCCCGCCGCGACTGCATCGATCTCGCCGGCGAGCGGGTGCTCTTCCCAGTAGCCCGGAACCGGGGAGTACCGCTCCGAAAGCAGCACCTCTTTCGGGGCGCCGGCAAGGGCGCCGACGATCAGCCCCCCGAAGAACCGGCAGGCGTCGACGGCAACCGGCAGCGCGTGGGTGGTCCGCGAACTCTCGCCGGAGAGTTCTATCGCCCGGACGGGGTCGGCGGCGTAGAACATCGGCACCGGGCAGACCCGCATCAGGGACCCGTTCCCCGCCGACCGCTCGTCCGTCAGCCCGGGAAAGGGCTCCCGGGAGAGGCTGAACCGTTCGAGCGCCTTCCGGGTCGTCGTCCCGATATCAAAGCAGGTGCCGGTGCTTGAGAGGTGCCCCTCCCGGTACCAGCGCACGTAGCGCTCCAGCTGGTCGACTGGGTCAAACCCGCTCTTCTCGATCAGGCTCTCGGCGAGGGAGAGGGCGAGCGAGGTGTCGTCGGTCCACTCGCCCGGCCGGAGGCCGAACGGCCCGCCGCCGACCATCCCGGTGATCGGTGCAAACGTCCCCGGCGGCCGGAATTCAAGCGTCGTCCCGAGCGCGTCGCCGGCGGCCAGGCCGAGGAGGCAGCCGCGGTAGCGGTCGATTCTATCCATGCTGTTGTTTCAGGTCGCTTTTGTCAAAGACGGTTCCGGTTTGTGCCGGCCAAAATAACAACACTCATCCCTCCTCCTTCCTAAACACCTCACCAGGAGAGTTCATCGGATGTCCACCGCCGTTCTGTACCGCCAGTTGCCCGGAGAGGGTCTCGACGTGTTCATCGCGGAGTTCCGGAAAGCCGCCGGCCGCGACCCGTTCGGGACCGTCTTCATCGTCCCAACCTCGAGCCTCGCCCGGGAGGTCGCCCGGCGCCTCGGGAAGCAGGGTGCCCCGCTCGTCGCCGGCGCAGTCACGACCCTCCCCGGCTTCGCCCGGAAGGTCTTTGACGACCACACTGCGTCGGAGATCCCGATCCCGGCGGCCGGAACCCGGTTCATCCTCGCCCGGCTGCTCGCCGCCGGGGATTATCCGCTCCTCTCCGGTGCCGGGGCCGTCGACGAACTCGCGACCCTCTTCTCGGTCCTTACCATGCGGAAGGTCAACTACCCGGCCGCGCTCGGCGAGATGCAGAGCGCAAAGAGCGCCGAGATCGCCCGTCTCCTCAACGCCTACCTCAGGTTTCTCGACGATCGCCGCCTCGTCGACGAGAGCACCCTCCTCTCCCGGGCAGTCCGGCTCCTCGCGGGCTCGCGAGAGGTCCGGACGGTCTTCGTCTACGGGCTCTTCGGGCCGATGCCGCTCGAGCGGGACCTGCTCCTTGCCCTGCGGGAGTCCGCGGACGAGTTCCACTACGCCCTCCCCTTGGCCGCAAACCCGGCGATCTTTGCGGACGACGGCGGGTGGCTGCATCCGGACGTGGTCGTCGCGGCGGACGGACGCTCCTCGCACCTCGCCGCCCTCTTCTCCCGGGGCCCGCCCCGAGACTGCGGCGGGTTCATCCACATCGCCGAACGCCGCGACCGGCTCGACGAAGTCCGGGCGATAGCGCAGGAGGTCCACGACCTTATCACCGCCGGGGTCCGGCCGGACGATATCGCGGTCGCGTTCCCCGACCTCGACGCGGCGGTGCCGTACGTTGAAGAAATCTTTCCCGACTTCGGGGTCCCGTACGCCGTATCCGGCGGCCGGCGGCTCTCCACATCGCCGCTCGTCCAGGCGCTTCTTTCGGTCCTCACCGTCCCGGCCCGCGGCTACCGGCGGGAGGACGTCGTCGCCCTCGCGACCTCTCCCTACCTACCGGACACCCGCGGATGCGAGATCGACCTCCTCTCCCGGGAGGCCCGGGTCACCGCCGGATCGGCCGCCTGGGACGAGCGGCTCGCGGCGCTCGCCCGCGCCCTCGAAGAGGATCGGGCGAGGCCGGATACACCGGCATCCGCCGGGCGCAGGCTCGAAGCAAGAATCGCCTCGATTGAAGCGGTGCGAGACGAGGTTCACCGGCTCTTTGCCGACCTTGCGACACTCACGGGGACGAAGACGATCCCGGAGCACCTCGCTGCATACCGCTCGCTCCTGGCTACGTGGCAGGCCCCGGCGATGCCCGGGGAGGGGGAGCGAGACCTGCTGGACGGCGAGGCGCAAGACCTCCGGGGATTCGTAAAGACCCTTGCGGCGCTTGAGGAACTCGCCCGGCTGCTCCCGGAAGAGAAGGTGCCCCTTGCGGAGTTCGCCTCCCTCCTCGGCCTCCTCGTTGCCGGGACCCGGGGCAGCCGGCGACGGAATCCTCGTGCCGTCCAGGTTTTCGGCGTCCGGGAGGTCCAGCACCTCGCCGTCCCCTACCTCTTCATCGGCGACCTCGTCGAGGGCGCGATGCCGCGGCTGACCACCCGGCTCCCGTTTACCACCGATGCCGAGACACGGCGCCTTGCGACACGGTCGAAGGACGACGTCCTCCGGGAGGAGCGCTACCACTTCATCGCGGCCCTCCTTGCCGCCCGCTTCCGGGTCTACCTCAGTTTCCCCGCGGCCGAAGGCGCAACACCCCTGGTGCGTTCCGGGTTTCTGGACGCCGTCCGCGAGACCTTCTCCCCGGAGGCGTGGGGGAGCGACGACTTTCCGGACTCCACGCTCGCAGCAGCCCGACGCGCCGGCGCCCTCCTCGCCCGGGGGGAGGTGCCGGCAGAGATGCCGCCGGGAATTGGGGTGCATGAGGCCATCCGCCGGCTCAACATCGAGAACTATCACCGGAAGGGCGGTTACGACTCCCCCTACGACGGCCTGCTCGGCGGTGACCCGGCGAGCATCGCGATACTCGCCGAACGGTTCGGCGAAGGGGCCGTCTTCTCCCCGACGGCGCTCGAGACCTACGCCGACTGCCCATTCCGGTTCTACCTGGAGCGGGGCCTCGGCCTTACCTCGCTCCCTCCGGCTGATCCCGACCTGACGGCACAGGAGCGGGGGAACCTCGTCCACCGGGTCGCCTACCGGTTCTACTCCGGCTGGAGACGCGACGGCAACGACCCGGTCACCCAAGCCTCGTATCCGGAAGCTCTCCGGCGGATCCTCAATGCCGGCCGGGAGGAGGCCGATCGGTTTACGTTCGAAAGCCCGGCCTGGGTCGCAGACAGGGAGCATCTCCTCGGGTCGCCCGCGGCCGGCCCGGGGCTGCTCGAGCGGTTCCTCCGGCACGAGACGGAACTCGCGGTCTCCGGCCTCCTCCCGCAGGCCTTCGAGGTCTCGTTCGGCCTCCCGGTCTCGCCGGGAGAGGTCGACCCCGTATCGATCCCCGACGCAGTCGCGGTCCCGCTCGGCGACGAGATCCTCCGCCTGCGGGGCAGGGTCGATCGGGTCGACGTCCTGCCGGACGGCCGGTTCGCGATCACCGACTACAAGACCGGGACCTCGCACCCCGCCCTCAAGGATATTCTGGCAGGGAGAGCGCTCCAGCTGCCGCTCTACATCCGGGCGGTCGAGACCCTGACCGGGATGCAGGGAGTCGCCGGCACCTACTACACCCTCCGGCGCGGGGAGGTCCGGAACCGGCCGGTCTTCTGGGATAAGGCGATGAAAGACTGTTTTGTCTGTTTCCCGGGATCACGGCAGAGCGGCGTTGAGGACGTCCGGGCGCTGGTCGAGAATGCTCTCGGCTGGGTGGAAGAGTACCTCGCCGGGATCCGTAGCGGGCGCTTCCCGCCCCGGTCGGATGCCGGCCCCTGCCCGCGCTACTGCGATTTTGCGACGATCTGCCGGTTCGACGACCTGCGGCTGCTTAACACGGAGGTGACGACCGATGGGACTGACTGAACGCCAGGCGCGGGCCGCGCTCGACCACACGAGAAGCAAGTGCGTCACCGCCGGGGCCGGGACGGGAAAGACGCACGTTCTGGTGCAGAAGTACATCAGCCTGCTCGAGAGCGGCGTCGACGTCGGAGATATCCTCGCCCTGACCTTCACCGAGAAAGCGGCCGCGGAGATGAAGGTCCGGGTCCGGCAGGCCCTCGCGGAGAGGGGAGGCGAAGCGTGGGACGCAGTCCGCGACGAGTTCCTCTGGGCGAAGATATCGACCTTCCATGCCTTCTGCGCCTCCGTCCTCCGCGAGTTCCCGCTCGAGGCCGGTGTCGGGCCCGGCGTTACCGTCCTCGACGAGCGGGAGGCGATCCTGCTCGCCGATGAGGCAATGAATGACCTCATCTACGGTGATCCGCCCCAAGGAGCCCGGGACGCGGTGATCGGCGTCCTCCGTGCGGTCGGGGCCTACGAGTTGAAGAACTACCTGGAAGCGCTCTACTCGCGCCGCGATGACTCTGAGACGTTCTTTGCCGCCTTACGAGGGAGCGAGGAGGTTGTGCTCGACGCCTGGACGGCAGCCGTGGAAGGAGAGCGGGCGAAGGCGCGTGCAGCCTTCTTCGACCGTGCCGGCCCCTCGCTTGAGACGCTCAAGGACCTTTCCGCCCGCTACCCCGGCGAACGGGACCCGGCCGAGACCTACCTCCGGGCCGTCGAGCCGCACCTCGCTGCAGACGCGGTCGCAGCACTCGCCGGGGTCCACACGGGTTCGCGGTTCCGGGCAAATATGGGACAGAAACAGAACTGGGCGGGAGACGACCTCGAACGCCTCCGGGCGGCCTACGGCGTCCTGAAAGGGTGTCTCAAGGACCACGAGACTGCCTGCCCGCCTGCCATCGACCCGGCCGACCCCTTCACAAGGGCGACGCTCGACTTCCTCCACGACCTCGGCACGGTCTACCGCGCCTTCACCGGGGCGGTGGAAGCGGAAAAACGGCGACGAAACGCTCTCGACTTCGACGACCTGGTCAACCGTACCCACCGGCTCTTTGCCGACCACGCGGATATCGCGGCGCACTTCCGGGACCGGTTCCGGTTTGTCCTGGTCGACGAGTTCCAGGACACCGATCCCGTCCAGATCGCTATTATTCACGCGATCCTCGGCCGGGAGCCGGGGAACCTTTTCATCGTCGGCGACCCCAAACAGTCCATCTACCTCTTCCGGGAGGCCGATGTCGCTCAGTTCCGGCATACTCGCGACCTGATCGAGCAGGACCTCGGCGGCGAGACGATCGCGCTCGACGTCAACTTCCGAAGCACGCCCGAGGTCGTCGGATTCACGAACGCCGTCTTCGGCGCCCTGATGGCAGAGTCAGGACGTCCCTGGGAATTCCTCTACGAACCGCTGCGAGCGTTCAGGCAGGAGGCCGGATCGGTCGAACTCCTCCTCTGCCCGAAGGTAAAGGACCGGGCGGCCGGCCGACGGGCCGAAGCCGAGATGGTCGCCCGAAAGATCCGGGCCATCGTCGAGCGGGGGGAGAAACAGGTCTACCGGAACGGAGAGGGCCGGCCGGCGGGCTACGGTGATATCGCCGTCCTGCTTGAACGGCGGACGAACCTCTCCTACTACGAGTGGGCGCTCGAGCGCTACGGCGTCCCCTACCGCGTCCACGCGGGCCTCGGGTTCTACGAGCGCCAGGAAGTCTACGATGTCTACAACATCCTCCGGTTCCTCGTAAACGACCTGGACGACGTGGCGCTCTACGGCCTCTTGCGGTCGCCGTACTTCGGGTTCTCCGACGCCCGGCTCTTTGCCGTCGCCGGGTCGGAGGCCTCGCTCTGGGAGCGGCTGCAACGGTCCCCCGACCCGGATGCCGCCGCGGCGGTCTCGACTCTCCGGGGGTGGCTCTCCGTCGCCCGGAGGCTCCCGCCCGCCCGCCTCATCCGCCGGATCGTCGAGGAGTCGGGGATCGCCGTAGTCTTCGGCGGGATGGCCGGGGGCGAGCAGGCGGCCGCGAACGTCGAGAAGTTGATCGCGATCGCACGGGAGGCCGACTGCTCCACGCTCGCCGACCTCGTGGGGGAACTCGGGCGCTGCATCGATGAGAGGCAGCGGGAAGGGGATGCCCCCCTCGAACTTGCACCGGGAGATGGGGTCTCGATCATGACGGTGCATGCCGCAAAGGGGCTCGAGTTCCCGGTCGTCGTCGTCCCCGACCTCGCGGAGACACCGAAGACCGGCGGGGCGACCATCATGGTCGGGGGCGGGCTGCTGCTCGGTGTCTCGATACCGAACCCGGCAAACGACCACGAGCGCGAGGAGACGCCCGTCCTCCGTCTCCTCAAGGCAGAATACCGGCAGAAGGAGGAGGCGGAGAGAAAGCGGCTCTTCTACGTCGCGGCAACACGGGCGCGGGATCACCTGATCCTCTGCGGGGTGATGCCGGGTGAGGTCCCGGAGACCCTTCCAGCCGCAAAGACCCGGATGGCCTGGCTCGCGCACTGCCTCGGGCTTTCTTCGGAAGTTTCCGCCCAGGAAGAAGCCGCCCTGGGGGCGCTCCGCATCGCGCTCACCCTCGACCCGGCGAAGATCCCGGTCGACGTAGATGAGACTTCCCCGGTCTATATCCCGGTTCCGGACGACGTCCCGGCAGCGGGCGGCGGCCCGGGGAAGGTCCCCCCGGTCACCGGGGAGGAGGAGCACGTCTACTCGGCAAGCGAGATTGAGCACTACCTCAGCGGTCCGGGGGTATCCCGGCCGCCGCGGTTCTCCGCCGGTCCGGATTCGATAACCCGCGGCCTGATCGTCCACGAGGTCTTCCGCGGCCGGGACCCCGCCGTGGTGTTGCGGCGCTACGGCCGGGACTCCGGGTGGGCGGAGGAGCTCCAGGGACACTACGAGCGGTTCCTGGCATCACCCCTGATGCAGGGGAAGATCGCCGATCACCGCGAGGTGCCTTTTTGGGCGCGGGTGAACGGCGTTCCATTCGAGGGAGCCATCGACCGGCTGGTGCAGCGGCCGGACGGTGCCTGGATCCTGGTCGACTACAAGACCGGGACGCCGGGGGGCGTCGAGGAGTATGCGGTCCAGATAACGGTCTACCGGCATGCCGCCGCTCAGCTCCTGGGGCAGCCGGTCACGCCGTACCTCTACTTCGTCGACGCCGATCGCTGGGTGGAGGTTGCGGTGGACGAGGAGCAGGTCTTTGCTACGATCGAGCAGGCGGTCCGGGGGATCGAAGAGAGGAGTTTCTGACGACTGGAGTGCCGGGAGCCGGGGAGTGCCCTGGATGGAGTGAACTGGAGCGATGCGGAGACGGCGCTCCATCCTCTCTCATCCGAAAGTGATGATGCTTGCCGGAAGGTAATATCGGCATAGAGGAGTCCGGTGCATCCAATCATCCGCGAGAAGATCCCCGAGATCGCCTGCATTGCTCGCCGCCGCCGCGTGAGACGGTTCGGGATATTCTGCCAGGCAACAGGCGACCGGTTCGACCCGGTAGCGAGCGACATCGATTTTGTCGTCGAGTTCGAACCGATGGCCCCGGCGGAGCATGCTGAGGCCTATTTCGGTCTCGCCGAAGGCCCGGCACGGCTCTTTTGCCGCGAGATCGATCTCGTTGAACTATCGGCGATCAGAAACCCGATCTTCCGTGAATCCGTGAAAGAGAACTGCAGGGACATCTATGCCGTCGCGTGAAGGCCGGAAATATCTTTACGACATTGTCCTGATTCACGGTTTGCGCGGGGAGCAGCGCTCCACGATGAGATGCGCCGGAAACGAGCCGGATCGCAGGCACGGCGGCACCCCTGCGTACGACCTCCGGTTCTTTCACCCGCACCCTTCAGTCGTAGAGGCCGATCGCCAGGAAGTCATCGTCCGAGAGTTCGTCCCAGAGTTCGAGGACGACAGAGCCGTCGTCAAGGACGTCACCGGGGATGACCCATTCGGAATCGACCTCCCGTACCTCTTCAACCCCGCCCGGGGTTCGTACAAGCACCTTCATCCGGTATTCCCCGGTGCGGTCGGCCGGATCGAGGTCCTCTCTTGCATGGGCATGCTGCCGGCCGCCTGCGCGAGATGATGGTCCGGGCCGGATAAAAAGGTTCCCGATCCGGCGGTTGTTTTCGTGAACTCAGGGTTATGGAGGGGTATGGGATGTCCGGTTACGGGGAAGGTGACGCCGGTGATCCCGGGCATCGTTCAGGTCTCCGCTCCGGCCCGCTTGAGGATGAGCCGGTAGTCCTCCTCGGGGATCTCGCGCATGGCGATGCGGAGGTCTCCGCTCCACATCGTCTTGTTCGTGATGATTTTCGATAGGTTGAACTCCGGTCGTGCCCGGTAGATCTGTTGAATGAGCCGGGGGACAACCTCAGTGCGAGGCATTGTGCTCTCCTGTTTACGACCCGGGTATATACGGGTTTCTTTATCGTCCGGGGTTGACCGGATGCCCGCCATAACGGAGATCGATCCCCGCATTCCCTCTCAAAACCATATCGACGCCCGTAATCCCAGGGCAATCTCCTGCAGTCCTATCCCTCGCCGTCTCCCGCGCTCATACCGCTACCCCTGTGCCGCGATCCGGGGGCCCGGCGGCCGGCCGGGTCCGATCGTTGTGGGTCACCCATGTCCCACAAATATTCTTGTGGGCCATATATTGCGTTTTCTGACCCACAAATTCCGTTGTGGATCGTAGATGACCCACAAACACTTCCTGGAACAGGGTTTGTGTATATCGGGGTTTTGATATACACAAATCTGTTTGCTGGTACCAGAATACTCACAGTCGGTCCCCCTCGGTGATGGCGATCAGGCGCGAGAAGACGTAGGTCGTGGCGCGCCGTCCCCCACCCTCCGTAAGGGCGGTAATAATATCCTGCTCCCGGAGTTGCTGGAGGAGCCGGTTTGCCGTCTTCTTCGGTATCCCGGTCTGCTCGTAAAACTCGGATGGGATGAAGACCGGCACTTTAAAGAGGGCATCAATCGCGGCGATTGCGTACTGTGACCGGATCACCTCCGGCACCGTCTGCTTCATCTCGTCGTAAAGGTCGAGGATCGCCTTTGCTTTCCGGCCGTTCGCCCCGGCCTGCTCCTCGATGGCGTGGAGGAAGAACGCGATCCAGCCGTTCCAGTCCCCGTCCTGTGAGACTGCGAGCAGCCGCTCGTAGTAGACCGGCCGGTTCCGCTCGAGGTAGGCGCTGATATAGAACATCGGGCTCCCGATCAGCCCTTTCTCGTAGAGGATGAGGGGGACGAGCATCCGCCCGATACGCCCGTTGCCGTCGCAGAACGGGTGGATGAGCTCGAACTGCGCCTTCAGGACCGAGAGCTGGACGAGGACGTCCTTCTCCTCCCGCTGCAGGTAGGCCTCCCAGTCCGCGAGCGCCCCGGAAACATCCTCCGGCGCCGGCGGGACATAGATTGCGTGCTCGATGTGGGCGTCCCGCCCGATGAAGTTCTGGATCGTGCGGACGCACCCCGGCTCCCGGTCCATGCCCCGGCTGTCGGAAAGAAGGATCCGGTGCAGGTCGCAGACGAGCGCCAGATCCAGCCGCCGGGTCTTGAGGGCTTCCACCGCGGTATTCAGCGCTTCCCGGTAGTTGATGATCTCCTGGATGTCGGCGAGGGTTGTACCGTGGAGTGGCTCCTTTGGGTTCGCCTCAAAGCGCAGGACGTCCTCAAGCGACGCCTGCGTTCCCTCGATCCGTGACGAGAGCACCGCCTCCTGCGTCAGGAGCGGGGAGAGCAGGAGCCGTGGGTTCGGGATCGCCTGGAGGATGCCGTCGTACCGGGCGAGAGCGCGGTTCGCCGACGCGATCTGCGGGATGTGAGCCTCCCAGTCGATGGGGGCCGGGGGCAGCGGCTCCGGGACATAAGGCTTCATCCCATCATCCCCTTCACCATCACCAGGGTCTCCGCTTCGAGCCCCTTGATCTCCGCATCGAACCGTCCAGCCGAACCGCGCTCAAACTCGGCCTTAATGAAGTCTTCCTCCTGCTTCCAGGACTTCCCGTAGGGCGGGTTGCAGATCATGTAGTCGAACTTCATCCCCGGATGCCCGTCTCTTGAGAACGAGGAGCCGCGCATGATATTGTCCGCGTCGCGGTCGTCGCCTTTGATCAGTACATCGCTCTTGCAGACCGCGTAGGTCTCGTCGTTCGTCTCCTGCCCGAAGAGCCGGATGTCCGCGTTCGGGTTGATCTCGGAGACGATGTGCTCCTTGGTGACCGAGAGCATCCCGCCGGTCCCGCAGGCCGGATCGAGGACCGTCTTGATGATATGGTTGTGAGTAAGCATATCCGCGTCGCCCGCGAGCATGAGGTTCACCATCAGTTTGATCACCTCGCGGGGCGTGAAGTGCTCACCGGGATTCTCGTTGTTCTGTTCGTTGAACTTCCGGATGAGTTCCTCGAAGATGTAACCCATCTGGTGGCTGCTCACGCGGTCGGGGTGAAGGTTCACCGTATCGGAGGCGAACTTCTGGACAAGGAGGTAGAGCGACCCTTTCTCGTGCAGCGCCTGGATAGAATTGCGGATCTTAAACCGGTCCAGGATATCCCTGACGTTCTCGGAGAAGCCGTTGATGTAGTCGATCAGGTTCTTATGGATGTTCTCAGGATCGTCAAGGAGTTGCTTGAAATCGTATTTTGATGTGTTATAAAAGGCATAGCCCGACTCGTGCTTGAGCACACCGTCGAGGTTCTGGATCTCGTCTTTTAATTCTGTGTATTTCTTCAGCACATTCTTCTTGGTCGGCGCAAGCACACAGTCAATACGGGCGAGGACGGTGAACGGCAGGATCACGTCGGGATAGTTAGAACGTTTAAAATCATCGCGAAGGACATCGTCCGCAACATTCCATATAAAACTGGTGATGTGCTGAAAATTCTCCATATAATTATCCGATGGTGCGAAAATGTATTAAGATTGATTGTTTACGATCGTAACGTTCATGGCAGAGTATATACGGCCGCGTACGACCTGGCCAGGCAGAGTACGCGATTGCAGAACCGATCTTCCTGTATTCGCAGCCAACCGGGAGTATGGAAGTTGGCAAAAGATCCCACCCCTCTAAAACCCAGATCGGCGCCTATAAGCCGCCTCCCAGGGGCAAAAATCTCTGTCGAGAGGCAGTTAGATGGCCAGGCTCCTGCACGCGGCCGATTGGCAGATCGACATGAAAATGGGGCATGCCAGCAAAAAAGCGGAATTCGTCAGGCAAAAGAGATTCGAGACGGCCGGCCGTATCGTTGAACTCGCGAAGGCCGGGATCGCCGACCTGGTGCCCGGGACGGGACGCCATCGCCGCGGCCCATGGTACGACCTTGGCCTCTGGACGGGAGGTAGCCGGCAGCGATGCCGCCTTTCCCGGTCGAGCGGCAGACGAAATAGTAGAGGTTAAATAGAATGAACTGATAAGCCTGTTTAGGCACTCGATGATTGGCAACAACGTAGAGTCCTACCAGTGCACCCCGGTGCAAAACCGCACGTCAGTGCGGAACGCATTCTTCTTTAGGTAGGGAACCGGCCCTTTCGCTGCGTTCCCGTGTAATGTAACGGTCTTTTCCGTTACCGTCAGGTGGTTTGTTATGTTCGGCATCACCGATCCCGCGATCTGGGTTGGGTATCTGCTTGCGCTCGTCTTTACGCTCGCATGCTTAGTGTATGGCCTGTTGAACTGGAACAACGGAGCGGAGGAAGAACGAGATGGCAGTTGATACAGGTCTTTTCGTCGGAATGACACTGGTATACCTCGTTCTCGTCATCGGCCTCGGCTACCTCGGCTACCGTCAGACGAAAGGAAATGACGATTATATGGTGGCCGGCAGGAAGATCAGCCCTGTCGTTCTTGCCCTCTCCTACGGCGCGACGTTCATCAGCACCTCCGCCATCATCGGGTTCGGTGGGGTTGCGGCACAGCTCGGCATGGGGATGATCTGGCTGACTGTCCTCAACATCGGGCTCGGCATCTTCATCGCGTTCGTCGTCTTCGGGAAACGGACCCGCAGTATCGGGAGCAAACTCCGTGCCGTGACCTTCCCCGACCTGATGGGGAAGTGCTACGGGTCGCCGTTCATGCAGTACGCCGCAGGGCTCGTCATCGTCATCGCCATGCCCCTGTATACGGCGGCGATCCTGATCGGCGGAGCCCAGTTCATCACGAGCACGCTGCAGGTCCCGTATACCACCGCGCTCATCGGGTTTGCCGCGGTCGTCGCCCTCTACGTGGTGCTGGGCGGGCTCATCGCCGTCATGTATACCGACGCGCTGCAGGGCGGGATCATGCTCGTCGGGATGACCATCCTCCTTGTCCTCACCTACGTCCAACTCGGGGGCGTTATCGAGGCGCATACCGCCCTTGCCGCGATGTCGGACCTCGTCCCGGGGACGCTCGCCGCCGGAGGGATGACCGGATGGGCCTCCATGCCGGCGTTCGGGTCGTCCATCTGGCTCACCATGGTGACGACGCTCGTTCTCGGGGTAGGCATCGGGGTGCTGGCGCAGCCGCAACTGGTGGTCCGGTTCATGACCGTCAAGGACAGCCGGTCACTGAACCGTGCGGTCCTCGTCGGGGGACCGTTCATCCTGATGATGACCGGCGTCGCCTTCACGGTCGGCGCGCTCACGAACGTCTACTTCTACCAGAACCAGGGCGTGATCGCTCTCGCAGCGGCCACCGGCGGCAACGTCGACACGATCATACCGAACTTCATCAACGCATCGATGCCGGACCTCTTCGTCGTTATCTTCATGCTGGCGCTCCTTGCCGCCGCGATGTCCACGCTCAGTTCCCTCTTCCACGTCATGGGCACGTCGCTCGGGTTCGACGTCATACGGCGCACCGGCTCCGGGAAAGCGGCGATGCGGCCGATCCGGGTGGCGACCGTCGTCATGATCGTCGTAAGCGTTGTCCTTGCCTTCATCCTGCCCGGCAGCATCATCGCCCGGGCGACGGCGATGTTCATGGGCCTCTGCGCATCCGCGTTTCTGCCGGCATACGCCCACGCCATGTACAGCAGCAGGCCGTCGCTCCGCGCGGCGAAGATAAGCCTTGTTGCCGGAGCGGCCGCCTGGTTTGTGTGGACCGCCTTCGTCCACGTCAAGGAGTCGGCCGCGCTCGGTCTCTCCGACCTCCTCTTCGGGGTTCCGGCGGTCCTCTCCGCGCCGTGGCAGGACGTGGACCCGCTCGTCATCGCCCTCCCCCTCTCGACGGCCGCACTCCTGGTCGGGTTGGTGCTCGACCGGCACGCGGTGATTGCGGAGGGACCGACCGGGGCAGCCTGACGGTGGCCCCGGCCCCCGGGACCATTTTTTCCGCATCCGGCGACCACCGGGAGCGCAAGCGGTATCCTCCGGGAGAACGGACGACTCCCGTTCATCATCGTCCCGGTAAAGAGCCTTGAATCCGTGCGGCGGGCGGCGATCGACCACGATGCCTACGAAACGCTCATCCGCACGACGGAAGCAAAAGCCGTCTTCATCTTCTGCCCGGAACCCTACCGGCCGGAGAACACGTTCAACGCCCGGATGTTCGCCGACCACTTCGGCGTGTCGGAAGATCCGGCAACCGGCAGCGCGAACGGGTGCCTTGCCGGCTACCTCCTCCGGCACGGCTACTTCCCGGGCGACTCGCTCGATATCCGCGTGGAGCAGGGCTGCGAGATACACCGCCCGTCCCTGATCCATTGCAGGGCGGAGCGGCACGGGGAGTCTATTACGGTGCAGGTCGGCGGCAGGGTCATTCCGGTTGCCCGGGGGGAGCTCCTGTAGAGAGAACGTAACTCCCGTCGATCCGCACCTGGCCCCACCCCCCGAACATGAGCCCCCCCTCTTCCGGGCGGAGCAGGCGGATGATGTTCGGGTTCGCCCGGTTCGGCCCCTGCTCGATGACGAGCGACCGACTGGTCCAGAGGTTCTCCCGGATGAGGAAGTTTCCCAGCGCGGCGTTCCCCGAGCCGGTCGCCGGGTCTTCCAGGTACCCGAACGGCGGGGCGAAGACCCGGGTGTGCAGGTCGTGCTCCGGAAACGCCGTCTCGCGGGTGTAGATGGTGACCACGTCGACGGAATGAGCGAGGGCGAACGTGCGGAGCGTCATGTAGTCGGGGGAGCATCTGACGCATGCGTCGAGCGAGACGAGGGGGACGAGCAGAGTATCGAGGCCGGCGTTCACAATGCCGATAGGTATCGCAGGATCGATATCCCGGACGCCGAGGCCGAGGGCGGCAGCGGTCTCTGCAGTATCCGGACGTGCATCGGAGAACGCCGGCTCGGGAGCCCGGATGTAGACCATGCCGTCCTCGCCCGTCCGGTTCAGCACCGTGACGACACCTCTGTTCGTCCGGAGGCGGAGGCTCTCCCGGTCCCTGAACCGGTCGTCGTTTTGCACCACATCGCCCATGATGGCTATCGTCGCGTGGCCGCAGAACTCGACCTCCCGCTCGCAGGAGAAGTAACGTATCGCAAGATCGCATACCCCCGGCATGCCCTCGCGGAGAAAGCCGACTTCCGAGACAAAACCCTTCAGTTCACGGGCTATCCGCTGCATATCCTCATCGCTGATCTCATCGTCCGGGAGGAGGGAGATGTATCCCGCGGGGTTCCCCGGCGACCCTCCCGATGCAAAAGCATCGATCTTCTTGAACCGGTAACGTTTCATGAACTCATCTCTTTCATGTGCCGGCAGTCCCCTGCCGTTCCAGATACCGTTCCGGCCCTGGCGGTGCCTGCCGCAGACCCCGGAACCGACTTCGGGCGTCGATCCAGCGATCGTACTCTCCCGGAAGGGAAAGAGTTTACCATACATCCGGGCGATCCGCCGCGTCGGGAAGCGGTGGTTTGCTTCTTACCCCCACGGGGATTCCGGGAACCATGCCGCACGGCCGGGCTCTTCGGAGGGGGGTGAGACTGCTGCTGCCGAGCAGGAACAACAAAAAAGAGTGAGGGGTCAATTCTGCTTTCTGCCTGCAACCAGCAGCCCCACGATCAGTAGCGCCCCGCCGACAACAACCGGGGAGAGAGGCGATTTCTGCGTGGGAACCGGTGTCGGTGCGGGGTTCATCGTCACGTAGAGGTCGACCGTCTCGCCTTTGGCGGGGTGCCGGTCGATCGTGCCCGTGTAGGGCTGATACCCTTCCTTCGTCACGGTGTAGGTCGAATACGGCGTCCCGGTCGTGTAGACCTGGACGGAGAGGACGCCCTGGTTGATGGTGCCCTTGACCTCATTGTCGAACTGGACGGTTGCGCCGTCAACGTTGGCGTGGACGGTGTACCAGCCGATATCTCCCCCGATTATCGGTCCCTGTGTGGGCTGGACCGGGTTGATAGTCGCGTAGAGATCGAAGACCTCGCCTTTCCCGGGAACAGAGGTTACGTCTCCGTAATACGTGGTGTATCCGTCTTTCTCGACGCGGAACGACTGGTAAGGAGCGCCGGTAGTGTAGACCGCGACGTACAGCACGCCGGCGTCGATCGTGCCCTTGTATTCGTCGTCGAAGTAGACCTGTGCTCCATTCACGTTACCGTTGACCGCATACCACCCGTTGTCTCCGCCTACGGGCGGCTGAGCACTCGCAGGAAGGACGATGGCACAACAGGCAACAAGCAAAATTACCAGAAAATGGCGTAAAACGCTCTTCATAAAAGCCTCCGCTTCAATTAATAAAATATCTATTTGCATATATGCCTTCCTTTCTTATCGCGCCAAAAATACAATATTAAATGTACTTTATGAGATGAATTTTCGAAATTTTCCTCAGCCACGGCCATTGTGTGCCCCGTGCGAAAATTCCAGCAGGAACGCACCCGCGCACGCTCCTCCGGGTAAGGCGTCTCCTCATGGTCCGTGCCGGGACCCCGGGGGGCACGGAAAATTCCGAAAAATCCCCGGGCTGCCTGAAGAAGGCCCGAATAAATAAAAAGGCTTTCCCGATCCGTATATTCTCTCTTCCATGGATCACCGCACGATCACTGCTTTCCTGGTGGCATCCGTCCTGCTTCCCATCGCTGCAACAGGGTGCATCGCCACAACGGAAGAGAAGAACGATCCCGGTGCACCGGCCGACGAGGCCTACGCCCGGGGGCTCGCCGAGTATGGAGCCGCCAACTATCGTATCGCCGATGAACGGTTTGCCGGGGCCTACGCCCTCTACACCGGCGCAGGCGATCTGGATAAGGCACGGACGGCACGAGATGCCATGTTCCGGGCGAACAGGACATATATTGAGTATCCTCTCAACAGATCCGCTGCAGAGGCAGCACTGCGGGAGAGGGTCCCCGGCATCACCGACGCGAGCATAGCCGACTGGCTGGATAACCGGGCCCAGACGATCGTCTCGGAGGGCGAGGCGCTCTACTCCTATGACGTCGCCGGCAACTACCTCTACGCGCACACCGATGAGATGCAGAAGCAGAACGAGAGGAATCTCGACTTCGACTACGTCGCCCGGTACGCCTGGTCGGAGAACCGATCCGGGGGGACCGGGCCATACGTAAACCCGGTACACTACGCCGGTGTCGAACGGCTCGAGATCCCGCGCGAGGCGCTTCCCTCATCCGGGATCCTGAAGATCTGGTTCCCCCTCCCGGTCGAGACGGATTCGCAGCGAAACGTCACCGTCGCGAACCTCTCGTGCCCTGACTTCATCGTCGCCGGCCCGTTCACCACGGGGGCCATCGGCTACGTCTACTACGAGATCCCGGCCGGGGCGGTCAACGGGGACCTCGTCCTCACGGCGGATATCGACTTTGTTTCCTATGAGCAGATCTTTAGCGGTATCGACCCGGCAAAGGTCGGGAAGTACAACACGAGCGACCCCGAGTACCTGCTCTACACCAGGTCCGAGAGGAACATCGAGATCACGGATGCGGTTCGGGAGAAAGCACGGGAGATCGTCGGGAACGAGACGAACCCGCACATCCAGGCGCAGATGATCTACCACTACATCATCGAGACCTACCCCTACAGCCACGTCCCGCACTGCTCGCTCGATGCCCGCGAGCCGAAGATCGCTGAGTCCACCTACATGTTCGAGACCGATCATGGCGACTGCGGCACCCAGAGCATGCTCTTTGCTGCATTCTGCCGGTCGCTCGGGATCCCTGCCCGTGCCATCGGGGGCTACCAGATGCTCATCACTAAGACGCCCGGCACCCACTTCTGGGCGGAGTACTACCTGCCCGGCTACGGCTGGGTTCCGAACGACCCGACGGCTGCCGAGGCGGCCGACGGGGTTGTCATCTCCGACGAGAAGCGGTCGGCGTTCAAAGAGTACTACGCCGCAAATCTCGATCCCGCCCGTCTTGTCATCCAGAAGAACGTCGATGCTCCGATGAAGCCGGCCCTGCCGGAAGGTGCCGCCATATTCAGGATAGTCAGGCAGTACCCGGCGATCGTCTCCGATACGGCGGACTACGATATAGATCTCTTCGGCATGATGGACTGCTTCAGGGTCGAACTTGCGGCCGTCGACTGATCCCACCCACTTTTTGACGCGGAGGTATCTCCGGTATTCCAAAAAAGAGAGGTTGCCGTCTACTCTTCAACGATGACGACCGGTTTGATCAGGTCTTTGGGCTTGTCTTTCATCAGGAGAAGGGCCTCTTCGAGTTTGTCGAAGCCCTTGAAGACGTGCGTCGCCATGAGCGCGGGGTCCATGCGCCCGTTCATCACCACCTCGGCGAGCCGCTCCATCCGCACCCTCCCACCGGGGCAGAGTCCGGTCATGATGTTCTTGTCCGCCATCCCGAACCCCCAGCCGACCCGGGGGACGGGTATGACGTCCTTGTCGCCGACACCGCTGCCGAAGTAGTTGATGTTCGAGATCACCGACCCGGGCCTCGCCACGTTGATCGCGTCCATCATGATCTCGGGGCCGCCGCCGGCGATGATCACGGCGTCGACGCCGGTTCCGCCGGTTTTGTCAAGGATCTGGTCGACGGTGCTCCCGTCCTTGTAACTGATGATGTCTGTCGCACCATACTCTTTCGCTACTTTGACGGAAGCAGGCCGGGTCCCGACGGCAAATATCCTCCCGGCGCCCCGCAGTCGTGCGCCGGCGACACCGCACAGCCCGACCGGCCCGATCCCCAGGACGGCTACCGAGGACCCGATCTGGATCTTCGCGTTCTCGGCGCCCATGAACCCGGTGCTGAGCATATCCGGGAGCATCACCCCGGCCTCAAGCGACATGCCCTTGGGCAGGTGGGCGAGGTTGTAGTCTGCCAGGTTCACGTGGAAGAACTCGCCGAAGACGCCGTCCTTGAAGTTCGAGAATTTCCAGCCCCCGAGGGGCCCGCCGGTCTGCGAGGGGAACCCGCGTTGCGCGGCCTCCGTCTCCCAGTCCGGGGTGATGGCGGGGACGATGACCCGGTCGCCGGGCTTGAAGTCTTTGACCTCTTTCCCTACTTCGTCCACGATCCCGAGGGCCTCGTGCCCCAGGATGAGGTTGTGCCTGTCCCCGATTGCCCCTTCCCAGACGGTGTGGACATCGGAGGTGCACGGCGCGAGCGCCAGCGGCCTGACGATAGCGTCCCTTGGACCGCAGGCCGGTCGGTCCTTCTCGATCCATCCAATCTCACCGATCCGTAGCATTGCTAAACCTTTCATCGTTCACCTCGTTTCGATCCGGCCCGGATAGGTATAAGACTATAAAAAGGTGAGGGGCGGCGAAAAGAACCAGGATTCATAGATTCATAAAGCGAGGGTGAACGATACGCACGGGGGTTCCGACAGGACGCGATCGGCCGGGACCGGGTGAGGGGATCGGCGGACAAGCGCGACGGTCGTGGTGCTGGAGGAACAGCGCCATGAAGGCGCTTGAAAATGAGAAGGAAACGCCCCGGCCGGGATTCGAACCCGGGTCGAAAGCTCCGGAGGCTTTCAGGATATCCACTACCCTACCGAGACTGCCATATGATGTTGTCGTGTATGGTATAAAAGGCCAGCGGAGGAGAGGGCGTCAAACCCTCCTCGATTCGTAGAGGTGCCAGATCTTGCAGGCTCCTTCGTGGCTGACCATGCAGGGGCCCACCGGGGTCCGCGGGGTGCAGACTTTCCCGAAGAGTTTGCAGTCCGAGGGCCGGGCGACGCCGCGCAGCACTCTATCGCAGATGCAGGCGGAGTGCTTGTCCACGTGCCGGATTGTGATATCGAACTTCTTCTGCGCGTCGTAGCCCTCGAACACCGGCTTCAGGCGGAGGCCCGACGCCGGTATCACGGGAAAGCCGCGCCACTCGACGTCGAAAGGCTCAAAGACTTCATACATCAGGCGTTTTGCCTTGACGTTCCCTTCCCGGGTGACCACCCGCGGGTAGGCGTTCTCCACCCGGTGCACCCCCGCGCGGACCTGCTGCACCGCCATCAGGAGGCCGAGGAGGATGTCCTCCGGCTCGAACCCCGCGACGACCTGCGGGACGGGGAACCGCTCGTACTCCTCGTAGCCCATCACCGCGCAGACGTGCCCGGGAAGGATGAACCCGTCGAGCGCCGCCTCCCCCTGGCCGAGGAGCCACGCCATCGCCGGCGGGACGAGCCGGTGGCACGAGAGGATCGAGAAGTTCTCCGGCGGGCGGGCGAGGATCGTGGCGGCGACCGTCGGCGCGGTCGTCTCGAATCCGACCGAGACGAAGACGACCTCACGGTCGGGCTCCCGCCGGGCGATCTCCACTGCCTTATGGACGCCCTGCACCACCCGGATGTCCCCGCCGCTCGACTCGAGCGACCCCTTCGTCCCCGGGACCCGGAGCAGGTCGCCGTAGGTCGCGATGGTACAGTCCCGTTCCACCAGGTCGAGCGCGGCATCGATCTCGCCCTGCGGCGTGATGCAGACCGGGCAGCCCGGCCCCATCACGATCTTGAGTTTCGGGGGGAGAACGCTCCGGAGCCCGGCGCGGGCGATCGCCGCCTCGTGGGTGCCGCAGATGTGCATGAGCGTTATGTCCCGGTCGACGAGAGCGGAAAGCGTCGTGAGTATCTCCTTACCAACCGCCATGGATCCTCATACATATCTTTCGCCGGTACGGCATATTCGTGCCGGTGGTGGATACGGGCCGGGTTCAGGTCGCCCGGTAAAATACGCCCCTCTTTTCTCGCACCGGTTTGACTACCCCTTTCTCCTCCAGGACCCGGAGATACTTCGTCACCTCGGCCGGCCGGAGGCCGGAGGTCCGGGCGAGGTCGGCGACGGTGCTGGGGCGGCGCCGGAGCGTGGCGAGCAGGGTATCGGTGACTTCTCTCGCCTCCGGGACCATCGCCGATTCATCCGGCGCCGCCCCGATCACCTCTCCACCGAGCATTCCGGCGACCCGCTCAAGGGTCCGGGGAGAGGCCGCCCTCACCCGGATATCGGTTCCCGGCCGATCGAGGGTGTTCACCTGGACACGGTCGGGATTGATTGCCGCGACGGCGTCCCTCAGGCGCCGGACCTCCTCATCCGTGTCGTTTATGCCCGGGACGATGAAGACCTCGAGCCGGACCTCGCCGGGATACTCCCGGACGAAGGCAATGAGCCCCGCAAGCACCCGCCCGGCGGTGAGGCCCTGATGCGGGCGGTTGAGGGCCTGGAAGACCTCTTCGGAGACGGCGTCGAGCGACGGCACCACGAGGTCCGCCCGCATCAGGGCGGCACGGACAGCCGGGTCGGGGAGGAGCGCGCTCCCCGTCAGGACCGCGACCCGGTAGCGGGGGTAGCGGTCTTTGACGAAGGCGATGATCTCGCCGATTCCGGAATGCAGCGTCGGTTCCCCGGAGCCGGCGAACGTGACGTAGTCGAGGTCCGGGGCCGTCGCGAGATAGGCGTCGAGTTCCGCGATGACCCGGCCGGTCGGGACGTACTCGCGCCGCTCGCAGGTGAGGTCGGTCGTCTTGCCGCACTCGCAGTAGACGCAGTTATAGGTGCAGGTCTTCTGCGGCACCAGGTCGACCCCGAGCGAGATGCCCAGGCGCCGGGAAGGGACCGGACCGAAGAGATGACGGTATGGCATGAGGGTTATCCGGAGTAGTGTCTGGCATGCGGGAGCATCAGGGTTCTCCTCACGTCTCCCCTATCTTGAGCATCCTCGTGCAGAAATGGTCGACCGAGATGAAGACCGCCCGGTTGAGGCCGTCCGGGCGGGTCGGGGCATCGTCGGCGGTGATGAACTGGAGCAGGTCGACGTAGTAATTCAGCGAGGGGTATCTCCTGCGGAACTCATCCAGGCAGAGGGACGCCTGCCCCCGTCGCCCCCGGAAGAAGGCGTATGCATAATCGATGAGGCAGAGGATGTGGCCCGGCATCTTCATCGACTCGGCATGTCTCCGGAACTCGTTGAACTCTCCCTCGCGGGGGAGGTAGAGGGCGGTTCGGAGGGCGTAGTAGACCGGCTCGAGGTCGTCGGGGAACCGTTGCAGCATATCGCGGATGAGACCCAGGGCATCGTTGAGGTCGCCCTGCTCGAACTTGAGGTGGTAGGTCTCCCGGTAGAAGAACATATCACCGGGAAACCGAACGAGACCGATCTGCAGCATCTTCACCAGCGCCACGTCGTTGTTCTCCTGTTTTGCCCGTGAAAGACCGATCTCCAGGAACCAGCGGTTATCCGGCACCCACTCGGTCGCAAGAAAGATCATCACCCAGAACGGCTCGGCAAGCCACGGGTCCTGTTCGGGTTCCCCCCTGACCAGCCGCTGGAGGCCCGGCCGCAACTGCCCGAGTTCCTCCATGTGCTGGCGTGCGGTCTTTAAGTAGTTCCACCGTTCCGCGGCCGAGTAGCCGGGCTCGGCCGAGCCTTCCTTATACAGGAGATAATGGCAGTAGGCATGCCAGCACCCCACCGTAGCGTCGTGCTTGCGGTACGGCTGGAGGTAGGCCGCCGCCGCAAGCGGCATCCCGATCTTCATCAACTTGACGGCGGCCGCAAGATAGACGCCGGCCTTCCGCTCCTTCTTCCGCTTCATGCCGCAGGCGATATCGCAGACACGGCTGACGAACTTCAAGTCGTCTGCCCGCTTGCTGACGGTAAAGACCCGGTATACGATTGCATCAATGAATTCGTCGTGCGCCGCATCGGGGATGGGGACGCCTGCACGGTCGAGGATCGTGACGACTTTTCCGAAGAAGGAGGGGAAGTTCTCGTCGATGGCTTTGGCATTGGACTCGATGAAGGAGAAGACCTCGGTCTTTGATTTATCGAGGTGGTTTGAGATGACAACCTCCGGGACGAAGCCATCGACCATACCTATTCATTTGGGACGGAGGCAGCATAAACCATACGGATTGGCCCTTTTTACCGCCGGAGAGATGCCCGTGGGGCGGGTCATGAGCAGCCGGATGGCGGGGATGGCAGGACCGGTCGCGGGTATCCGGGCGATGTGCCTATGCCGAATCTATTTATCGTCCCGGCTGGAACACTCTGTATGTTTGGCATCTCCACTTACTGCCTTCACCGCGAGCCGCTCTCTCGCGCACTCGATACTCTCGCCCCCATGACCGATTGCGTGGAGGTGATGGATGAAGGGCTGCACTACCTCGCGAGCGCAGAACCGCTCGAGAGCCACACGTTTCGCTACTTCATCCACGCGCCGTCCCGGGGGGTCAACATCGCAAGTGTCCTTGAGCCCATCCGGCGGGCGAGCGTCGAGGTCCTGACGCAGACGTTCGCCATCGCCGCGGAGGTCGGGGCGGACGTGGTCATCCACCCGGGCTACTATGCGTGGATCGAGGAGCAGGCGCGGGCCACGGAGCGGTTCCGGCAGTCGCTTGAGGAACTGACGGCGGCGGCCGACGACCTCTCGGTCACGTTCTTCGTCGAGAACATGGGGAACTGGGAGTACTTCTTCCTGCGCTCCTGCGACGACCTGCCGCTCATCGACGGGATCGGGTTTGCGCTCGATGTCGGCCACGCGAACCTGAACGGGTGCCTGGACTGTTTCCTCGCTCACCCGACGGCACACTTCCATCTACACGATAACGACGGCACCGAGGACACGCATTCGCCGGTCGGGGCCGGGACGATCGACTTTTCGACCGTGATGGATGCCGTGCGCCGGAGCAGGGTGACGCCGATCATCGAGGTGGAGACCCTCGACGGGGTGACCGCCAGCATAACGGCGCTCGCGGCGATCGATGCCGCGGCTGAGGGGGAGTAGCGAGATCCCGCCCGGTTCTCACCCCGGTCCCGGCCGTAACCTTTTATAGGGTAAACCTCCAACATAATTGGTGCTTCACGCCTCAGTGGCTCAGCCGGTAGAGCGCGTCCTTGGTAAGGACGAGGTCGCGAGTTCGAATCTCGCCTGAGGCTTGGATATCATTTCTTTTTCGAAATTAGATCCCGGTTTTATCCCATCTGTCGCGGAGAGGAACCCCACTCTACTGGCAAAACCTCATATCTCGTGATGGCGAAGAGTTATCATCGGCGAATCCCGGAGGCGATCGATAGTGGAGGGATACCAATCCATCAAGCCAAGGGTTCTGGCCCTTCTTGAGCGTGAGCTCCCGACCCTCCGGGAGAGGTACGGCATCGAAACAATCGGTATCTTCGGCTCGGTATCGCGTGAGGAGGATACACCGGAATCGGATGTGGATGTCGTATACTCGTTCCGCCCGGAGATGGACACATACGAGAATCTACTGGACTTAGGGGATTTTCTTGAGGATTTGCTCCAGAGAAAAGTGGATCTGGTCTCTGTTGAGTGGATGGGCGAGAGATTCCGCGTATGCGTGATGAGGGAAGCCATCTTCTGTACGCCTGAGAGAGGTACGGTATGACGGAGTTGCGGTTGCGATATTATCTTGCGGATATTTATGAGCAATCTGAAAATATCATGAAGGCAACCGAGCGAATGAGTTATGAGGAATTTCTCAAAGATTCGCTGTACAACGCGGGTATCATCAGATTCTTCGAGATTATCGGGGAAACTGCGAAACATGTTCCGGATGACTTCCGGGATGAATACCCGGATATTCCATGGAGAAAGATTTCAGGCCTTCGCGACAGGCTGATTCATGATTATCCTGGCATGAATCTGAAATATGTCTGGACTCTGGCAACGGTAGAAATACCTATTCTGCACCGGCAAATTGGAGATATTCTCGCCGACCTGGAATAAATCATCCACAATGGGGAATTTTAACAGCGCTCATTCAGTGGCATGCTCCGGGATCCGCTGCACCCCAATGAATTAAAACCCCTGCCCGACAAACCGATCAAGCACCCATGCCACCCGTAACCGACGGCGACACCCTGCTCCTGCACTTCACCAGCACCCGCCCCGACGGCGAGATCTTTGAAGACACCCGGTCGGGCGAGCCGGTGCGGGTCACCCTCGGGGCGAACCAGATCAATCCCCTCTTTGAAGAGGCGCTGATCGGAAGAGAGCCGGGCGAGACGGTGACCGTGGTGCTGCCCCCGGAGAAGGCTTACGGGAAGTTTCGCAGGAAACTCGTCGTCACGATAAAACGCAAGAAACTGAAGCTCGATCACGAACCGGCCCCTGGAGACCTCGTCCGGGTCGAGGTGATGGGAAAGCCCTGCCTGGTGACCGTCGTCGACCTGGACGAGAAGAGCATCACCGTCGACGCCAACCACCCGCTTGCGGGAGAGACAATCACCTATACGATCACGGTCGAAGCAATCCTCCAGCGGGCCTGCTAGACCCCGTGCCCGCCCGTAACCTGCAATCGCGAGGGAATGCACGAGACAGCATCGCCGCCCGCCCCCTCTTCACACCTGCTCTGAACCTTCCGGCACTCCCGGGCCCGCGGATAATCCGGCAACGCCGTTCACCGGGAGAGAGAACGTAACGGCCCGGGCATCGGTCCGGGGCCCCGCTTCGGCGACGATCGCCTCCATGATGCGGCATCTCGATTCACTCTTCGTGACGATCAGGATCAGGTCTTTCTCGGGCAGGATGGCCACGCCGAAGAACTTCTCCATCTCCTTTGAGCCGGTACCCCGCGCGTGGACGACGGTCCCTCCCGTAGCCCCTGCGCCCTTGGCCGTCTCCATCACGACATCGGCAAACCCCCGGTTTGCAATAACCACGATCAGATCGTGCTCTCCTCTCTCTTCCATAACTTGCTCTCCCCTCTCTGTTTCCGATATGCCGAGCAGGCATTTCGCTGCCGGACCTCCGCAGACACTCCGGATGGGCAGCGTAAAGGCGATGCCGCGATTGGGTTTATCCGGGCCCACCACTTCACCGACCTGCCTGAGCAGGACGTCTGATGCTTCCGACGACATCGTGCTGAAGAGAAGCATCTTCTCCGTCTCCCCGAGCCCCAGGTAACTCAAGATCTGCGAGTTTGCCGTGCCCCTCCCGAGGGCCAGCAGGTTGAACGTCACACCCTCATGGGTAAACAGGTCCATGACCCGTTCATCCTGCCCGCGGTCGAATATCGTGACCATCAAGACGAGCGGTGCGCCGGGGGATGTCTCGTGCAGCATTTTTCATTCCTCGTTACAACTCAATATTCTCGATATTCTCCTTCTCAAAGGTTTCTCTTCCGGCCCGCTCCTTCTCCGCGGCCTTTGCCCTCCGCAACTTGATCTGATAGACCAATCCTATGACCTGCACCGTTATCAGCGGCATCATGGCCACCATACCAACAATCCCGAACGCATCCAGCAGCAAGGGACCGCCTACGGCATCGGTGGCGCCGAGGGCGAACGGGAGCAGGAATGCCGCCGCCATGGTGCCCGCGGCCACACCACCGGAGTCGAACGCGATCGCGGTGAAGATCTGGGGCACGCAGAACGTCAGCAGGAGGGCGACGGCGTAGCCCGGCACGAGGAAGTACCAGATCTCAATACTCGTAAGAATTCGGATCATGGCAAGGACAAGGGCAATCCCGACGCCGATCGAGAGGGCCAGCATCATGACCCGTCGCGAGATGGCGCCGTTCGTGAGATCCTCGATCTGCTTGTTGAGGATATGCACGGCAGGCTCCGCGGCGACAATGAAGGAACCGATGACGAGGCCTAATGGGATCAGGATCCAGTTGTACGGCAGCGACGCGATGGCACGCCCGAGGTAGGTCCCGGCGGGCATGAACCCGATGTACACCCCGGTCAGGAAGATCGTGAGCCCGAGGAGGATGTAGACGAGCCCCACGCCGATCCGGATCAACTGGCTTCTCGGCAGCCTCAAGCGCAACATCTGAAACGCCCCGAAGAAAACGACAATGGGCAAGAGGATGAGGCAGACCTCTTTGAAGAACCCGACCAGCCCCCCGGCATACAGCGCCACCAGTTCCCCGATGCTGTCTGCCGTGGCGGGGGTCTCAAAGGCGTAGCCGGTACCGGTGGGGTCGTAGAATATCCCCATGATCAGAACTGCCAGGATCGGCCCTATCGAACAGAGGGCGCACAACCCGAAACTGTCCTCCTCGGTACTCTTCCCTGCACGGACCGCCGAGACGCCGGCACCCAGTGCGAGGATGAACGGCACGGTGATGGGGCCCGTGGTGACGCCGCCCGCATCGAACCCCACGCCCATGTACTCCGGTGCGGTGAACGCGGCGACGATGAAGATCAGGGCGTAGGTGAGGATGAAGAGGTGGGAGATCCTGACCTGGAAGAGGATCCGCAACATGGCGATCACGAGGAAGATGCCCACGCCGAAGGCGACCGTGGTTGCGAGGACAAAGTCCGGCACGGCGGGGACCTGCCGGGTCAGCACCTGCAGGTCGGGCTCCGCCAGCGTCAACGCCAGGCCCAGCAGGAAACTGATCAGGATCATCAGCCAGAGGTTTCGCGACTCGGTCAGTTTCGCGCCTATCAGTTCGCCCATCGGCATCACGGCCATGTCGGCGCCGAGGGTGAAGGCGCTCATGCCCAGGATGAGCAGGACGACCGCCGGGAGAAAAAGCACCAGCGTGCCGAACGGCAGGGGCGCTAGAGTGAAGTGAAGCAGAAGAATAATAACCGCAATCGGCAGAACGGACTGTGCCGATTCTTTCAATTTATCCACCAGCGCTCTCTGCATACTCTGCGTCCTTGATATAGTTCGATACCGTGCGGATATATTTCTTCGTGATGCAACCGTCCGGGCGCGGAGCACCGCCCCGAACGGGCGGGACCCAACCTATATATGCCATGGCACCGCACGGCCCAAAACGGGGTCCGCCTGGTTGGGCCTCCATATCGAAGAGGAGACCGATGATATGCCCGAATTCAGCCATCCCTTTGCCGGGAACCACATGGAACGCAGACTGGACCGGGGAGAACTTATCCGGGCGATCCGGTTCTCGATCGCCGCCGAGTACGAGGCGATCCAGCTCTACGACCAGATCGCCGAGTCGACCGACGACCCGCTGGTCCGGAAGGTGATGCGCGATATCGCAAACGAAGAAAAGGAGCATGCAGGAGAGTTCCTGCGTCTCCTGCGGGAGATCGACCCTGACGAGGAGGGATTCTACCGGCACGGCTATGCCGAGGTCGAGGAGATGATCGGAGAGGTGAAGAAGGGCGGGGAGTGAGGTTGATAACACCCCGGTGGGGACCGGCACCTTCGGTTCCGGGATCAGGGGGATCCGGCGGAGAGGAACGCTCCCGCCTTCCTGGGCCGGGCAGCGCCTGCCGCAACCTAAATGATAAATAGTCCCGGCGCAACACATTGCAACGTATAAGCACTATCCCAAAAGGGAGGTCACACCAATGAAGAAAGGATTTATGGCAGATATCGAGACCGAGACCGTAAAGAACAACGACTTCCGCAGGGTCCTCTACACGGGGAAGTTCAGCCAGCTCGTGCTGATGTCGCTCAAGCCCGGCGAGGAGATCGGCGAGGAAGTCCATGACGACGTCGACCAGTTCTTCCGGTTCGAGGAGGGCGAGGGGAAGGTCGTCATCGACAACACCGAGTACAAGGTGAAAGACGGCAGCGCCGTGGTCGTGCCGAGCAGCGCGAAGCACAACGTGATCAACACGTCAAAGACCGCCAACCTCAAACTCTACACGATCTACTCCCCGCCGGAGCACCAGGACAAGGTCGTCCGGAAGACCCGTGAGGAGGCCATGGCCCAGGAAGAGCACTTCGACGGCAAGACGACCGAATAACCCTCCCGGGCACCCCATCTCTTTTTTGGGACGATGATCAGTCCCGCTCGATCTCGCCGCCGGCCTCCCGGATGGTCGTCTCGATCAGCCTGAGCAGGTCGGGGTCGTGGGTGGCAAAGTCCAGCATCGAGAAACCCGCCACAAGCGGGATCGGCTTGAATATCGCAAGCGGCTCTTTCCCGTCTCTCTTCGGGCTCTCGCCCGGGGCGATGACGGCGGTCGTTCCATCCGCCCAGACGGCAAGGTTCCCGTAGCCCTGTGCATCCCAGATCTGCTTGATGATCTCGCGTGTGTGGAGCATACTCACTTCCTGATAGGGAAGATGCCCGCCGGGATATCAACCTTCCGGGGGGATGCCGCTCCTACCGGGCCTCCGGCGCGCCGACGCCGCTGCCTTCACCCGGGGACACCCCCATAAAGAGGTGGTCGACCCCCAGGAGCGTGTTCACCCAGGCCCAGTCCTCGCTCGCCTGGAGGAGCATCAGGACGATAAGCGTGAGCGGAACGGCGAAGATCATCCCGGCGACGCCGAGCGCCCATCCCCAGAAGATGACCGAGAGGATGACCACGAGGGCGGGGATATCGAAGCGCCGCGATGCGAAGTGCGCAAAGATCGGGTTTTCTACCAGCGCGTTCAGGATGGCGACGGCTGCAATCACCGCAATCGCGCCCCAGGGCCCGAACTGGAGCCAGGCAAAGAAGACCGCCGGGAGTGCCGCGACGATCAGGCCGATGTAGGGGATGTATGCGAGCAGAAACGTCAGCACCCCCCAGAGGATAGCCGAATGCACCCCCATACCCCAGAGGAACGCACCGAAGAGGAAGCCGTGGACGAGGTTTGCCTCGGTCCTGACGATGACGAAGTCGATCAGGAACCTGCTCATGCGGGAGAACGCCTCGACGGTCTCGGTTCGGTCTCCCGTCACCTTCCGCAGGCGCTCAGGCATCCGCGGGGCCTCGAGGAGCATGAAGATCGTCGTGACTGCTATGAAGAAGAGATAGAGCAGAAGGTCTGCAATACTCACGGCGGACGAAGAGAGGAACCCGGCAAACCGCTCCAGGCTGACGGCGGATGGAGAGAACGAGCCCGTCTCGATACCGGACCGGTCCAGGAAGGCGAGAGCCTCCGAGAGCCTGGCGGTCAACTCCTGCTGGTAGAGGGGAAGATCCGCGATCAGGCTCTCAAACGAGAAGAGGACGGTGTAGCAGATGAGCAGGAGGAGAAGTGAGGCGATGACGGCGACCACACCGACGGCAACGCCCTCCGGCAGACCCCTCTTGCGGAGCGCTTTCGCCGCGGGATAGGCGATCATGGCGAGGATCATCGATACAACGATGAGGGTGACGATATACGAGATCGCCTGGATGCCGATGATGAGGAATATCGCCGCCGTCAGTAAGACTACGGTGCCGAGGGGCCGGGGAAGAACGGGAGTCTTTGCCATGCTGAGTGACGTGTTTGGCAACTATATCAATGCCGCGAAATGCCCCGGCGACGGTGAGGACGGATCCGGCCGTTCTACTCCACTGCCCCGACACCACCGGCCTCCGGAGCCTCCCGGACGGACGGCTCCAGGGTACTCCCGGCGATGCAGGTCAGCCTGCCGGGGAGTGCCCATGCCCCCGTTGACCGGGGACCTTCTGCTCCGTTCCCTCGCCCCCAAAGGTTAAACCCTCTCAACGGTGAGTTATACACACAGATGGTGCTCACTCTCGAACTCGTATTTGTCGGCATAGCGACGCTCTTCCTGATCAGCATCATAGCAAACAAGTTCTCAGAGAGGCTCGGGGTTCCTGCACTCCTTATCTTCCTCATCGTCGGGATGCTGGCTGGCTCGGAGGGTCCGGGCGGCATCCCGTTCGACGATCCCGCGATTGCACAGGTTATCGGCATCATCGCACTTGCGTATATCCTCTTCTCGGGCGGTATTGACACCCGGTTGGAACAGATCCAGCCCATTCTCTGGCCGGGGATCGCCCTCTCCACAATCGGCGTCGTCCTGACCGCTGCCCTTCTGGGCATATTTGCCGTCGTGGTCCTCGGGTTCCCCCCGCTCACAGGTCTCCTTCTCGGCGCGGTCGTCTCGTCCACCGATGCAGCAGCGGTCTTCTCGGTCCTGCGGACGGCACGGGCACGCCTGAAGGGAAACCTGCGGCCGTTCCTCGAGTTCGAGTCGGGGAGCAACGACCCCATGGCGGTCCTGCTCACCACCGGGATCATCGGCCTGATCCTTACTCCGGGCTCATCGATCCTGGATCTCGTCCCGACGTTCGTGCAGCAGATGGCGGTCGGGGGCCTGCTCGGCTACGCGCTCGGCAAGTTCATCGTCTATCTCCTGAACCGGATCAAGCTGGAGTCCGAAGGGCTCTACCCGGTGCTCACCCTCTCGATGGTGCTGCTGACCTACGGGCTGACCACCGTCCTTGGCGGAAACGGGTTTATCGGGATCTACATCGCCGGGCTTGTCGTGGGCAACAGCATCGTCGTTCATAAGAAGAGCCTGATCCGGTTCCACGACGGGATCGCGTGGCTGATGCAGATCGTGATGTTCCTTGCGCTCGGGCTGCTTGTCTTCCCCTCGGAGCTCGTATCGGCGTTCGTCCCCGGCCTTCTCGCCGCCCTCCTCCTGATCTTCATCGCACGGCCGGTCGCCGTCATGCTCACGCTGCTCCCCTGGAAGATGCCGCTGAACGAGAAGGCCCTGGTCTCCTGGGTGGGGTTGCGGGGCGCCGTCCCGATCATCCTCGCAACCTACCCCCTCGTCGCAGGGGTGCCCGGTGCAGAGATGATATTCAACATCGTCTTCTTTATCGTGATCATCTCGGCGCTGGTTCACGGGACGTCGATCCCCTCCGTCGCCCGCTGGCTCGGTCTCGCCGCCCCGCTCGAGGAGACCAGCAAACTCTCCCGGGAGTTCGAGGTGGACCCCGATACCCAGAGTGAGCTGCTCGAAGTGGTCATACCGTGCGACGCCACAGCAGTGGGCAAGCAGGTCGTCGACCTCGGGCTGCCGAGAGGCGCCCTCATCATCCTGCTGCAGAAAGGGGAAGAACGCTTCGTCCCCGGCGGCAGCACCGTCATCGAGGCCGGCGACACGCTCCTTCTCCTGACGACGGACGACCTGGCGGATACCGTCCGCGCCAGACTGCTCAGCCCGAAAGAAAAGAAAGAGACACCGCAATCAACAGCCCTCACCGTGCAGGAATCCCCGGAGGGTATACCCGATGTCGACAGGATCCCCTCCGGAACGGCGACCCGGGTCCGAGCGCAGAACTCGCCGGAGGATATACCCGACGTCGACCCCCTCCCCGGGCAGGAGGATTCATCGGAGGATACGACCGGGAGCGACCCGTCATTGCCGCGGTGAGACCGGGGGCGGGGAGGCGAGAGCTTCTCCGGTCATTGCCGTAGGCCTCAATCCTGCTTCGCCAGCGTGAGCGTGAACCGGAATGCCGCCCCGTCCTCCGGACAGCCGGGCACGCGGTCCTCGATCCAGATCCTTCCTCCGTAACGCTCGACGAGCGTCCTGCATATGAAGAGCCCGAGCCCGTCGCCCTTCCCCCGGGCCTTCCCCCGCTCGAACCGGTGGAAGAGTTTCCCCTTCACGTCGTCGGGCACGCCGGGTCCGTTGTCCTCGACCGTCACCAGCACCTCGCCGTCCCGCTCCTCCGCCCGGACGACGATCTCCACGTCCGGGCCGCCGAACTTGACGCTGTTGCCGATGAGGTTCATGAAGACCGTGGAGAGGAGATTGTCCGCCAGGACCTCGAGCGGTGGGACCTTCTGCCGTATCGATGCTCTGCTGAAATTTCCAATCTCCTCTTTTATGACTCCGTTGAGGCTTACCGGCGCGAATTTCGTCAATTCTGTATGGATCCGCCGGATTGTCGCCACGTTCATGAGGATCTCCGTGCTCCGCGCGATGCTGTCGTGGAGTCTTTGAGCGTAGGTCTTCTCGGTGCCCTCAAGGAGGTCGAGCATGAGGTCGGCGTAGATGCCCGAGACGTTGTTCGCGTTCCTGATATCGTGCGTCATGATGTCGAGATACAGGTTTGCCTCCCGGTGCGCCTCCTCCAGACCGGCGATCAACCTGTTCCGCTCCTTTTCGGCCTGTTTTCGATCGGTGACGTCGCGAGCGTTCACGATGAATCTCCGGTCTCTCCCCTCCCCGAGCAGGTTTGCACCCGTAACGTCGAGGAATATCCACCGCCCGGCCGCATGCCGGATCCTGATCTCGAAGGTGAGTCTCGCCGATGGCCGGGTCGCTGCGGTTCTCATCGCTTCCACCACCCCCGCGAAATCATCGGGATGCGTGAGGTCGAGTATGTTCATGCCGATGAGGCCTTCAGGGTCGTAGCCGCCGATCCGCTTCACCGAGGGGCTCGCATAAGTGATGCACCCGTTCGTGTCGAGAAGTATGATGATATCGGACGCGTTCTCGATGAGAGAACGGAAATGTTCCTCGCTCTCCCGGAGGACCCGGTTGAGATGCACCAGTTCGTTGCTCTTCTCCTGGAGTTGCCCGGTGGTGAATTGCAGTTCTTTGTTCTGGACCTCCATCTCTTCGGCGAACTGCTGCAGTTGTTCCAGGAGCTCCTGCCTCTGTGCTTCCACCCGTTTCAGTCCGGTGATCTCCGTTCCGACGGCAATGATTCCGGTGATCGCTCCCTGCAGATCCCGGAGAGGCGTTTTTGTCGAGTAGTAGATCCGATCGCCGATCTCTTCCTCAAAGGTCTCGGTGATCCCGGTCTCCATGACGCGCTGCTCGTGGGCTACGATGGGTTCCCCGGCCTCCGGACCGAGGAGTTCGGCTTTCGACTTCCCGAACACCTCGGGGTGCGGTCTGCCGATCATCCGGAGCACGGCAGGGTTGCAGATCACGAGCCGGCTCCGGCGATCGGTGACATAGATGGGTGCCGGCGTATTCTCGCAGATGGCATTGAGGATGGCGTTGGCCTTCGCGAGTTCGTCCGTACGTTCGATCACGCGCTGCTCGAGCGTCTCGTTCAATCTCTGCAACGCCTCCTCGGCACGCTTGCGCTTTGTAATGTCGATGCCGACCTCTAATATGTGGGGGGAGCTGTCCGCTTCGGTGAAGGGGAAGTCGAAGATATCGTAATCATGGTTGTCCGGCCCGGTCCACTCCCAGTGGTGGGGCGCCTTTGTCTTCAGGACACGATAGGTCTCGCAGTTCTCGCAGGGCTCTGTGCGTGAGAAGAGGTACTCGTAGCAGCGCCGGTCATCCGACTCCCCGAATCGTTCCCGGAAGAAACGGTTCGCGAAGGGCACCCGATAATCCGGCGAGAGCAGGATCACGTACACCGGCAGCGTCTCCAGGACGTCGTAGAGACGCTGCCGCTCGGCCTTCACCGCCTCCTCCGCCCGGACGCGTTCGGTGATCTCCGCCTGCAGGGCCTCGTTCATCTCCCGGAGCCTCTGGGTGCGCTCCAGAACGCGCATCTCCAGTCTGTCGTTCGCTCTCTTGAGCGCCTCTTCGGCCCGTTTGCGCCCGGTGATGTCCTGGCCCTGGGCGATGACCGAGGTGACCGTTGCCCGATCGTCACCGTACACGGCGGCGGAGTTCCAGAGGACCGTCCGGATCCTGCCGTCTGCCGTGAGGATGGGGATCTCGACGGTCTCCCACCGCTCCCCTGCCGTCGTCTTCCGGATGAGATCCATCAACTCTTCACGCCGTGTTTCGGGAAAGAGGATCTCCGGCGACCGGCCGATGACCTCGCCCGCGGTTCGACCCGTCAGCCGCTCGAAGGCGTTGTTGAACCTCGTGATCCTGAGGCCTACGTCCCAGACGATGATGGGGGCGTTCGCGTAGGTGATCAGGTTCTCCAGGTACTGGGTCGTTTCGGCCATCCTTTTGAGCAACGAATCATCCAGTGCCAAATCTCGGATTCTCCTTCAAACGACGGGTTGCCAGGCGGAGCGAGCTCGCCGGAAGCCCGCCCCGGCTGGCCGGGGCGTTTCACCGGTCTTGTTGTTCTCGGCTCCGATATGCTTCATCCTTCACCTTCGGACATCTGGGTTTTGCTCTCCCTGAGCGGGATGTATACCGCCCCTGTGGCAGGAGTATCTTCGTGCCCACTTTCGCCATTTCTGCCTGAAATCCTGGATTCCTCACCCCGATGGCGACAGTGGGGTTCTCAGGGTGATCATGCCTGCCATCCCAAAAGAATCTGATAACCCATCCTCAAAAACTACTGCATTCAAAGGATTTCGGTCCATTATGGCTATCCCAACAGGATCTTTGTTCTCTGGAGCCTTCTGTTCCGCCCCAGGTCTCGAAAGCCAGACGAAGGGTGTTATCGATATCCAGCCTATTTTATGACCCGTAATGGCAATTTAATAATTCAGGATCTTCTGACTCAATCAATGTCGGTCCTGAAGTAGTTTTGGGACTATCATGCTATTCAATGTTGTCTTTGTATATCCTGTAAGTGTGGCGAGACCGTTTCGGGTAGATCCGGATTTTCTCGTGACCTCGTGCTTCCGGATACGTTCGGAGATGCCGGCGGCCGTCCCGGAGAGTTACAATTCCGCGTTCCGGGTACAACCGATCCGCTCCGGAGCGTGTCGCCAGCAGTCCGGCGGTTCCCTCATTCGAGCCACGTTGCGGAGCAGCACGTGATCGGAACGATCGGAACCAGAGCGATCCCTGTCGCAAGTGACGTCCGGCCTCTCTCTTCCGGGACGCCGTTGCCGCCTCTCCGCATCACCGGTAAATCCTACCCCGTACGGGGGATACGCAGGGCCGTGAAGTGAGGACGCGAGGCTGTCTTTTGCTATTGCGGGATCAATCCCCGCTCGCGCAGCAGTTTCTGCTCGTCCCCGGTGATGTACCCGAATATCCGGGGTTTTTCGCCGATTGTCTGGACAAAGTAGATGTTCTCGAAATCAATTTGGTCATCGCTGCCGTCCTTCCTCCGATACACCGATACCCAGTGCACCTTTGCCATCAGGTGATAGTCGTCGAGAGGTGTGACCGCAAGCGACGCGACCCTCATGGATTTCGTCCCGATGCTCCGGTAGAACTCAAACCCCTTCGGGATCTGAGCGCGGAACTCCTCGCCGTTCCTTCCGCAGGAGACACCGTTCGGGTCCGCCGCGATGATGCAATCGGCAAACGCCTCTGCCGTGGCCTCGACGTCGATCTCCGGCGCATCGACAAGGGCCTTGTTGAAGCCCGCCGCATACGCAGCAAAGAAGTCTTCCATCATGCTCAAACGTACATCTGGGTCCATTATTTTACGAGCAGCCTTTCCGGCCTTATATGCTTTGTCTTTCCGTTCTGCCGTGCCGAAACAGTAACGAACAATTCGCCATCCTTTTAAGTCCGGGTTATCATTTTTCTTTATGCGAAAGCGTGTGGATATGACTGTTTTCTTACGAAGCGCCCTCTGCCTGTTCGTTGCATCCCTGGTGGTCTCGAATGCAGCGGCATGTACCGTCTTTGCGATAACGCCCGGCGCATCCGAAGACGGGTCGATGTACGTCGGGCACACGAACGACGGCGTCGGGAAAGACTGGAGGAACATCGACGACATCAGCATACTCTACGTCCCCGCGGCCGACCATGCTCCCGGAGAGAAGAGAGCAATCGTTTTCGATCCCGACAGCGGTTCGGATACGGCGGGAGGTGCGAGCGGCGGTGATTCGCGCATGGTTCTCGGGTATATCGACCAGGTGCCGCACACCTACGCCTACTACACCGGCTCGTACGGCATGATGAACGAGCACCAGCTCCTCTCCGCCGAATGCACCGAATACGCGAAAGTCGAGCTTGATGCAGCCGAAGGAAAGCGGATCTTTTACTCCTCGGAGCTCTCGAACGTGGCACTCGAGCGGTGCACGAAAGCACGGGAAGCGGTTAAACTGGTCGGCGACCTGATCGACACCTACGGCTATTACGGAACCGGCGAGACGCTCGTCTTTGCCGACCCGGAGGAGGCGTGGGTCATTGAGATCTGCTCGAGCCTCGATCCGGAAGACGGCGGGGGCCTCTGGGTCGCAGAGAGGATCCCCGACGGGGAGGTCTTTGTCGCGGCAAACGAGTTCAGGACCCGTGAGGTCGTTCCCGGAAACCCCGACCAGATCTACTCAAACGAACTCTTCGACAAGCTTGAAAAGGCAGGCCTGTGGTCCCCTGCAGACGGCTCCCTCGACTGGCTCGAAGCCGTCAGCTACGGTGAGTATGCGCATCCTTACTACTCGTTGATGCGGGTCTGGCGCATCCAGGACCGGCTTGCCCCGTCGCTCAACCTGAGCCTGTACGTCGAGAACTCGTACACGAAGGCGTACCCGTTCACCGTTACACCCGACGAGAAGGTCAACCTGACCGGGGCGTTCTCGCTCTTCCGGGACCACTACGAGGGAACCGAGTTCGACCTCTCTACCGGCAAGGCCGCAGGGCCGTTCGGGAACCCCTACCGGTACTTAGGGCCTGCGGATGCCCACACAGATTTCCAGAACGCGTCGTACATGGAGGTCCGTCCCGGGGCGAATCCGCGGCCGGTCTCGGGGGTCTTCTGCAGTTACAGTTACGTCGCCCAGGCACGCTCGTCCCTCCCCGATCCGGTGGGAGGCGTGCTCTGGTTCGGTCCGGCGGTCGCGTACGAGACGGTCTATGCGCCGATGTATGCAGGCTCGACAAACGTATCCGCCGCGTACGCGGCCGGCGACCGGTTTGAATACGATCCAGACGCCGCCTACTGGACGTTTGATTTTGTAACGAATTGGGCCATGCTTCGCTACGACGCGATGATCGACGAAATCATCGCGAAGCAGGGCGAACTTGAAGCAGAATCGATAACCCTCATGCAAGAGACCGACCGAGAGGCGGCCGAACTCATCGCCGCCGGAGACGATGAAGGAGCGGCACGTCTCCTGACGAACTTCACGGTCACGCGGGGCGACGAGATCATCGACGAATGGCACGGTCTCGCGGGCACGCTGATCGTCACGTATTCAAACGGCCTCATCACCGATCCGGCGACGGGGGCAGTCGAGGAACCCGGGTACCCGGGATGGTGGCTGAACGAGACCGGCTACCAGTACGGGCCGCGGGTCTACGAACTAGAGGAACTCCACGCCGCCGGCGGGCTGAACTATACCGCTAATACCGTCTTGGTCCCGAAGAACGCAACGTTTGCCGAGATCCGGGAACTCATCTGATCATCTCTTTTTTGCACCCTAACACCAGTCGCCGGTCGAAAATGTTTCGCATTTCTCCAGCTCCTGCTGGGCGCTTACGCGTCCACCAGTCGCTTATTGCTCCGGTCTATCTTCTTCATCACCTTCCCCCAGGTGCCCGTCGTGAGGAAACTCTCCTCCATGAAGCCGACCACCCGGGTAAACTTCTTCATGGGAAAGGCCATCGTCAGGACGTCCAGCGGGACGCAGGGCCGTGCCGAGGGGTCGAACATCCCGAGCACCGTTCTTGGTTCCTCGCTCTGCTGCTCGAGCCAGGGAAAGGTAAAGACCGAGCTGCACCCGGCGCCGAAGGGAGCGATGACGCCGTACGGGTCGGCCCGGTCGAAGTTCGCAAGCGTGAAGAGGCCGGAGAGCACTTCCGGGCGGGCGAAGAAGACGACGGCGTCCGGGTTGTCGGCCTCCGTGAGGTTGTCCCAGCGCTTGAAGACGATGCTCCTTCCCTCTGTCGGTATCCGTGCGGTTCCCCGGTCGAGTTCGTCGACGATCTCCGGCGTCTGCTTGTAGCGCTCCCCTTCCATCTCACCGGGTTTCCCGGTGGAGAGGAAGTAGCGGAAGTCGGGGAACCGCTCTGCGTCGTAACCGAGGTAGAACCTCCCGCCGCGGCAGCCGATGGAGTCCTCGGAAAAGACAAGGCTCTTTCCGTTTCGTACCTTTACAAGGTCGCAGACGAAGCACCTCCAGCCTTTCGGGGCGGGGGCCTTCTCCACTTCATCGGTCGCGCCTCCGACCTCGAAGGCGATCGGGAGTTCTGTGCCCGGGAAGTACTTCTCGTGGAGTTCAATGTAGGCGTCGCGCAGTGCGGTATCCATACGGTTCTGTTCCGGGGGAACGGCGATTAATTTTCTGATCCGCCTCCCGGTCGGGGAGCGTACACCCGGCGGCCTGTCACCATCCGGTCAGGGAAGTGGGGTATGACCCGGGCGCTATCCGACCGCCGGGAACCGCACACGAGCCGGCTCGACGGGAAAGATCGAAATGTATATATTGTCAACCCCTGAATGTTGACGCATGCCTATCCCCTTAAACGACAGGCAGTTTGCGTTCTGGCAGCTCCGCCGCACCGGCCTCCCGAACGTCAGCATCGCAGACCGCTTCCGCATATCCCGCCAGGCGGTCTCGAAGGCGCTGCTTGCCATGGACCGGAAGGTCGAGGAGACGCTTCTAGAGATGGCGCAGGCGAACCAGATCGAGGTGGAGCGCCTGAACGCGGAGATTGGCGTCCTCTTCGGCCGCTCCGTCCCGTTTGATGCGGCTGCAATCGTCTTCGTCTCGGCGGACCGCGGGGTGCAGGTCTGGTACGAGCACGAGGGCGACTGCGGCGCGTGCCAGCGGTACGCCCGGTGCATCGAGCTCCTCTGGGGCTACGCCGACGAACTGGGGATTACGCTTGAAAAGACCGACGACCCGACCCGTATGGCCGACG
>NZ_DAOSET010000027.1:0-38326 GCF_035363275.1 Methanoculleus sp.
AAAACGCTTCGCGTTTTCTCAAGCTCCGGCCCCGAAACCCTCCGGTTCTATGAACCGTCGCTACTCGAAAACGCTTCGCGTTTTCTCAAGCTCCGGCCCCGAAACCCTTTGGGTTTCGGGCCCGTCGCTCACCAGAACCGATGCGTCTTCACATAGTTCCGCTCGGCTTTGAGGATCTCCCGGTAGAAGGCGTCCCCTTCGGAGAGGGTCGCGAGGATCCGGGACGCTGCCTCCGGGCCAACACCCTTCGCGGCGAGGGCGGTCACCGCCTTCTTGCCGCTGGAGAGGACGATGTTCGCGTTCCGGAGGAATCGAATCTCGATCGCTCGTTCTTCCTCGGACTTGTCCTTTTTCCTCATAGCAGGAATGAGCTGCTCGTCCCAGGGTTTTAACGCCGCGATGAGGCGGGCGCTGCAGAGCGGGCACTGCGGGCGGTCGGGGACCCGCTCGACGACGGTCCGGCTCTTCCACTTCCGGCAGTTCATGCAGAAGAGGACGACGTTCTCCTTCTCAAGGCGCCGCATCAGCGTCCCGATAACCGCCTGGTCGACCATCGGCGGCGGGATCATATCCCGCGAGGAGGAGAGCCCCTCGCTCCCGAGCGGGCTTAACCGCCCGGTGGTGACGGCGATCCGGCCGTCGCGGAGGCCTGAGAGGATCTCCTGCGCCGCATCCACGTCCATCGAGTTGCTGAAGAGCTCACGGTAGGCCTCGGACGCAATGACGGTCCCGTCGAAGAGGTCGATGAGCCGGTGAATGCTGAACCGCTCGTAGTCGGCATCCGCATCGATGGCGCCGAACTTCTTTGCCACCTGCACCAGTTTCCACTTGAAGAGCGCCGTCCGTTTCAGGGCGAGTTTCAGGATCCCCGGGAGATGCGCAGGTTCGAGCGCGGCTATGGTCTCCTGCACCTCCAGTGAGCGGACGTTATTAGGCAGGCGGAGGAGGAACCGGTAGGCGCCGACCTCGATCCCGACGGCCGTCCCGTAGCGGGCTGAGAGGAGGACCGAGAGCGCTCGGGCCAGTGCTTCGTTCGCCTTATGCCCCCCGCAGACGTTGCAGACTACTCCCTCGTCCGTGTTCTCGATGGTGACAAGTTGGTCCGAAGGGACCGGGTAGTTGCCCTCGTCCATCCGGGCAATCCACCGCTCCGCGTAAGCGATGGCGGGAGGGAGATCCGAGTACCGGTCGAATGTCCGGGTCCTCCGGAGCGCCCCGACCTCCCGGGCAACGGCGAACGGCACCGGGATCTGCTCACCTTCCCATGACGGGACCTCCCCCTTCGCCTTCGTGGCCGGCTCGACCGTGATCTTGCCTCCCTCCATATCGAGCACCCGCCAGAGCTGGCCCTTGGTGATGAAGACCGCCCCGGTGTGCATCCACCCGAGGACGAACGACTCGTCGAGCGTCCCGACCGTCCGGCGCGAGACGATATCGAAGATCTCCATCTTCCGCTCGTCGTGGATCATCGAGAGGTTCTCGATGAGGTAACGCCGGGCCCGTCCCGTCCGGATGATCCGGGTCCCGTCGAGCCGGATCAGCCGGTGCTCCGCCATCTGGCGGCAGACATCGTCAAGAAGTGGCCCGCACCCGGTAAAGACGCCCGACCGTTCGATCATCTCCCGGACGCGGGAGACCTCGATCTCCCCGTACTCGACCGCGATCGCCGCCACCTGGTTTGCCAGGACATCGGCGGCGTCGGCGGGCGGGACGATCCGCTCGCACTCGTTCGCTCTTGCCCGACGTGCGATCACGAACGACTCCAGGAGGTCGTCAAACCCCGTCGCAAGGACGGTGCCGCGCGAGATGGTATCGAGGTGGTGGCCGGCCCGGCCGACCCGCTGCACCAGGCGCGAGACCTGGCGGGGCGATCCGAACTGGACGACGTGTTCGATATGCCCGATATCGATCCCGAGCTCCATCGAGGATGTGGCAATCAGCGTCCGGATCTCGCCCATCCGGAACCGCTCCTCGGCGTCGACCCTGACGTCCCGCGAGAGCGAGCCGTGGTGGACCTCAACGTCCCCGCGGGGATAGAGCTGGTGGCCGAGGGCCTCGGCGGTCACCCGGGTGTTGACGAAGACGAGGGTCGAGCCGGGCGCGTCCAGGCACTTCCCGACGGCCCGTGTCTGGGCGGCGAAGTCTTCCCCGGCAAACCGGACGCTGATGTCGAGGCTGTTCGCCACCGGCACCTCGACGAGCGAGAACGGTCGGGACCCGCAAAGGAACCGGCCAATCTCGTCGGGATTTCCGACGGTCGCCGAGAGGCCGATCCGCTGGAACTCCCCCGTGTAGGCGGCCAGGCGTTCGAGCCCTACCGCGAGTTGCGCTCCCCGCTTGCTGTCGGCGAGCTCGTGGATCTCGTCGATGATGACGTACCGTATATGCCTGAGATGCTCCCGGAGGCGTTTGCCCATGAAGATCGCCTGCAGGGACTCCGGCGTGGTGATGAGGAGGTCAGGCGGGTTGAGCGCCTGCTTCCGCCGCTCGTTCTGCGGCGTATCCCCGTGCCGGACGCCGACCGAGAGCCCGAGTTCCCGGCACCACCACTCCATCCGGGTGAGGATGTCCCGGTTTAAGGACCGGAGCGGTGTTACGTAGAGCGCCTTGAATCCCGGGCCGGTGGTCTCAAGGAGCCGGTCGAAGACCGGGAGCATCGCACTCTCAGTCTTACCCGTGCCGGTCGGTGCCACCAGGATGAGGTTTCTGCCTTCGAGCAGCAGCGGGATGGCCTGCTCCTGGGCCTCGGAGAGCCCGGTAAATCCGCGCCGCCGGGCGACCTCCCGCACCCTCGGATCGAGGAGGTCAGCGGTCGTCTGCGGGGCAGAGCGTGGCCGGGGAGCCGACGTATGTGCCATCTGCTAAAAACACCTCCGCAGTCGTTCTGTTTATGCACCGGGAGAGGGGGCCGAGCCCGCTCTTCTGCAGCCGCTGGATATCGATCCCGCCCGCGAACTCGTTGAAGGCCGGGACGAAGAGGAGCCGGGTGCGATCTCCAGGAGGCGCCTCTGCCCCCTGTAGGAGGCACGGCCCGTCGATCCCCGAGTAGAGGTAGGCCGGCCGGGCGCGTGCGGCACACCCGACGGTATCTATCAGGGAGACGACCGGGTGGTGGTGGCCGAGGACGATGAGGTGACCGAAGAGTTCGGGGGCGGGATGGGTGTGGCCGTGGAGGTAGCCGACACCGTCGACGAGCGCACCGCCGGGGGGCAGGAGTTCACCTGGCTCGAGGAACCGCCCGATACCCCCGTCATGGTTTCCAGGGGCGACGGAAATCGGTACGTGGTCGCGGAACGTCTCAAGGACACCGGGGAGTTCCCGGTACTCCTGCCTGCTCGTCACCGGAACGTTGTGCTTGACGTCGCCGAGGAGGAGGAGGAGGTCGGGCTCTGTCTCCTCGATGCAGGCGACCACCCGGTCGACCCGGGCGGCGCTCCGGCTCATGATGTGGACGCCGTGACGTTCGAGGCCCGACTCGATCCCCATGTGCAGGTCGGCGACGACCAGCACGCGCCGGTCCTGCTCGACCAGAAGGGCCGGGCCGCTCTCAATAAAATGCAGGTGCATATTGTGTCAGATACGTTTGATCATGCCCGATGCGGGCTGGTAGCATTCCCCTTCGGCGAGGAGTTCTTCGAGCGCCTGCTTCGCGTCCCGTGCGGAGAGGCCGGCCCGCACCCCGGCGGCGACGGCGTCCTCGACCGCGATGCCCCGGGCGCCTCCCTCGTCCACGAGGGCGGCAAGGAGGAGGTCTCGCTCGACGACCGGCGCGATCTCATCGGGGGCGGTATCGGGCCGGACGCTCTCAAGCGCCGTCCGAACCATCCCGGCCATCTCCCGAAGACCCTTCTCTGTGGTGTCGTAGAGCCGGAGGACGGTCGCGGCCCGCTCGTCACCGCCGTCCCGGAGAGCCTTATCGAGCGTTTCGAGCCGGTCGAGGGTCGCGCCGGCGGTCGAGAGCACCCAGAGGTCGCGGACGGTGCGGTTCACCACGTTGATAGCCTCGGCGTCTACCGCTGCATGCGCTCTCTCGCCGGTTCCGGTGAGCGTCGCCCGGCCGGTGACGGCGACGAAGGCGGGCGGTTCGATGCGGTCGAGCGTCTCGACCGCGTCCGGGCGCTGCCAGTCCGCCGTGATCCGGAACGTCCCGGTGGGGTCGGCGATCCGGGCCTGCATCAGGTCGCCGCTTCCCTTACGCTCGGTGAGAGCCCCGACGATGAAGAGGCGGCGACACCAGGCGCCGGCAGGCGTCACCACGTATGAGCCGTCCCGGCCGCCCCCGGCGTCCACCGTGTGCCGCGCCGCGGAGAAGTCTCGTGCAAATACCCGTTCTGCAGGTTCCATGCGTTTCTGTCCGTTCCGAAAGGAGTCCTGGTCCCGGGGTACCGCCGGGTCGGAACTCCACACGAACTCATGGTATTTCCATAGAGTTCTGTACCTATTTTATTCACCTCAACCCTCTAAAAAGGATCACTGGAGAGAGGATAACGATGCTTTTACGATGCACGAGCGCCAATACCCTATGCAAATGGACGACAACCACACCATCTGGATAGAGAAGTATCGGCCCAGAAGACTCGACGAGATGGTCGGACAGAAGGATATCGTGGTGCGTCTTCAATCGTACGTGAAGACCGGCAACCTGCCGCATCTCCTCTTCACGGGCAGCGCGGGGATAGGAAAGACGACCGCTGCGGTGGCGCTCGCGCGGGAGTTCTTCGGCGACTCCTGGCAGATGAACTTCCGGGAGATGAACGCCTCAGACGAGCGCGGCATCGACGTCGTCCGGAACCAGATCAAGCAGTTCGCCCGGACGTCGCCGCTTGCCGGCGCGACGTTCAAGATTCTCTTCCTCGATGAGGCGGATGCGCTCACGACGGACGCCCAGGCGGCTCTCAGAAGGACAATGGAGACCTACGCCCGGACCTGCCGGTTTATCCTCTCGTGCAACTACTCCTCGAAGATTATCGACCCCATCCAGAGCCGGTGCGCCATCTACCGGTTCAGGCCGCTAGATAGGGAGGCCGTCATCGAGGAAGTTCGGCGGATCGCGGCAACCGAAGGCCTCACCGTCACGGAGGGGGCGCTCGACGCCATCGTCTACGTGGCCTCCGGGGATATGAGGAAGGCGATCAACGCCCTGCAGGGCGCTGCCATCATCCGGCCCGCCATCGACGAGGAGACGGTCTACCAGATCACCGCGACGGCACGTCCGGCGGAGATCGACGAACTCCTCGACCTCTCGATAGCGGGAAGATTCGATGAGGCCGAGCTGGCGCTCAGCGAACTGACCCGCGGCCGGGGCATCGCCCCGAACGAACTGATTAACCAGTGCTACCGGGCGCTCGTCCAGCGCGACATCGACCGGACGCTCAAAGTGAGACTGATCGATGCCCTCGGTGAGACCGACTTCCGCCTCTCGGAAGGGGCAAGCAGCGACATCCAGATGGAGGCGCTGCTCGCCCGGTTCGTCCTCGCTGCAGGGCAGAACCGGTGAGGATTCCAGCCGTGGATGAAGAGGTAACCGTCGAAGTCACCGACAACGTCGGTGAGTGGACGAAGTTTTTAAAGAAACAGTACAAGCGGGAGCTCGCCGAGCTCTCCCGCGAGTATCCCCATAATCGGTCGCTCATCATCGATTACCGCAAGATCCTGAACAACAAACTGGCATTCGAGCTCCTGCGGAACCCCGGCAAGGTCATCGGGGATATCCGGGACGCGATCGTCCAGAACAAACTCTTAAAACTCAAGGACAGCCAGGACCCGGAGCAGCTCAATATCCGGTTCACGAACCTGCCGCAGAAGACCGACGTCCGGGACATCAGGGCCGATCAGATCAACACATTCGTCGGCATCGAGGGGATCCTCAGGAAGACCACGGAGGTGCGCCCCCGGATCGTCAGCGCGGTTTTCCGGTGCCGTTCCTGCGGAAAGAACACTGAGCCGGTCCCGCAGGGCTACGGGCGGTTCGATGAGCCCGACTTCTGCCCGAACTGCGAGAGGAAGACCCGGCTCGACCTGATCATGAACCGGTGCCGGTTCGTCGACGCCCAGAAACTCCGGATCCAGGAGTCGCCCGAGGGGCTCCGGGGCGGCGAGCAGCCCCAGACGCTCGATATCGACGTCACCGACGACCTCACCGGGATGGTCTCGCCGGGCGACCGGGTGGTGGTGAACGGCATCCTGCGGTCGGTGCAGCGGGTCAACTCCGGCCAGAAGAGCACGCTCTTTGACATCTACCTTGAATGTAACTCGATCGAGATCGCCGAGAAGGAGTTCGAAGAGGTCTCGATCACCGAGGAGGACGAGGCGAAGATCATGGCACTCGCCCGTGACCCGATGGTCTACAAGAAGATCGCCCGGTCGATCGCGCCGACGATCTACGGGACCGACGACGTGAAGGAGGCGATCGCTCTCCAGCTCTTCGGTGGTATCGCGAAGGAGATGCCGGACGGCTCCCGCCTCCGCGGCGACGTCCACGTCCTCCTGGTCGGCGACCCGGGTATAGCAAAGAGCCAGATATTGCGCTACGTCGTAAAACTCTCGCCCCGTGGAATTTACACGAGCGGGAAGTCGTCGACGTCCGCCGGGTTGACGGCGACGGCTGTCAAGGACGAGTTCGGCGACGGTCGCTGGACGCTCGAGGCCGGTGCGCTGGTCCTCGCCGATATGGGTATCGCCGCCGTCGACGAGATGGACAAGATGGCGAAAGAGGACCGGAGCGCGCTGCACGAGGCGATGGAACAGCAGTGCTACGACGACGAGACCGAGGTTCTCACGGAGAGTGGGTGGAAACTCTTTCGGGACGTAACCGCAGACGATCGCGTCGCAACCCTCTCTCCCGACGGCAGGCTCGAGTACGCATCCCCGTCCAATTTCGTGGTATCAGAGTACGACGGAGAGTTGTACTACGTCAAATCGCGGCAGGTTGACCTCGCGGTCACGCCGAACCACCGGATGTACGTCAACCTGAATCGGCGCGCCGACGAGTGGGAGGGGTTCCGGTTCATCCGCATGGACGAGATCCCCATCCACAAGCGGATGCGGTTCAAGAAGAACGCCGTATGGACAGGAGAACGGCAGGAGACCTACGAGATCCCGCCCGTCGTCAAGTTCGCGAACCAAAACGCCGAAGGGAGGCTCACCGAACCCATCCTCGTCAGGATGGACGACTGGCTTGAGTTCCTGGGCTACTTCCTCTCCGAGGGGTCGGTCCAGCGGCACTCCAGGACCGGGGTCCCCTACCGCGTGATCGTATCTCAGACGAACCCCGAATCAGCCGAGACAATCCGGCAGTGTCTCGAACGGCTGCCGTTTAACTTCTCCTACGACGGCAAGAACTTCGCGATCAGCGCAAAGCAACTTGCGGAGCACCTCGCGCCGTTCGGCAGATGCCACGAGAAATACGTCCCTGATTATGCCAAACGGCTCCCCCCGGAGCAGATAGTGATATTGCTCGACGCGCTCATGCTCGGGGACGGTTACGTCAACAAGACGACCGGGGTCTCGATCTACACGACCTCCTCAAAGAGGCTTGCCGACGACGTCACCGAACTCCTGCTGAAGAAGGGGTGGTCCGGGAACGTCCATCTCATGCAGGAGGCCGGGACCGCCGCGGCCAATCCGCGGGGAGGGACCACGACCACGACCCACGATATCTACCAGGTGACCTTCATCCGCGACGGCCAGAACGAGCCGAACATCAACACAAACGGGCAGCGGCATATCGAGAAACGGCTCTACAAAGGGATGATCTACTGCCTTGAGGTCCCGAATCACACCCTCTATATCCGGCGAAACGGCATCCCGATCTGGTGCGGCAACTCGATCTCGGTCGCAAAGGCCGGCATCACCGCGACCCTGAAGTCCCGGTGCGCCCTCCTCGGCGCGGCGAACCCGAAACTGGGGAGGTTCGACCAGTTCGTCCCGATCGGGGAGCAGATCGATATGCCGCCCTCGCTACTCTCCCGGTTCGACCTCATCTTCGTGATGACCGACCAGCCCGAGGCCGAGCGCGACGGGGCGATCGCGCAGCACATCATCAAGACGCATTCCGTCGGCGAGTTGATCAAGCAGCACGCCTACACGCCGCTGCCCGACGTCGATGAGGCGTACATCGAGCGGGCGCTTGCGCCCGTCATCCCCGACATCGACCCGACGCTGCTCCGGAAGTATATTGCCTATGCGAAGAGGACCTGCTTCCCCATCCTCTCCAGCGGTGCCCAGGAGGCGCTGATCGCCTACTACATGCGTCTGCGAAACCTCGCGAGCGGGAACAAGCCCGTCCCGGTCACCGCCCGGCAACTCGAGGCACTGGTCCGGCTTGCGGAGGCGAGCGCACGGATGCGACTCTCCAACACCGTCGACACGGAGGACACCGACCGGATCTTAAAGATCGTGGACGCCTGTCTCCGGCAGGTCGCCTACGACGCCGAGAGTGGGAGTTTCGATATCGATAAGCTCGTGACCGGGGTCACGAAGTCGCAGCGCGACATCATCCGGTCGGTCAAGGAGGCTATCCGGAACGTCTCCGGCGACTCCGGCGGCCAGGCGAGGGTCGATGAGGTCATCGATATCCTTGTGCAGCAGGGCTTCTCCCGCGACAAGGTCGAGCATACCCTCGAGCAGCTGAAACGGGGCGGCGAGGTGCTCGAGCCCCGGCACGGGCTGGTGAAGCTGATCGGGTAGGCTGCGACCCCGGCGGTGCAGGTGCCCGATCTTCACCTGAATACCCATCCGCATGAACTTCACGTAGGTCGCGGCGAAGAAGGCCGCAGGGAAGACAATGAGCGCGGCGATGTTCATCCAGACCCGGCCGAAGGCGTTGGCAAGCCCGGATCACTTCCTACACCTGTCCATCCGCCTGCGTCTCGCCCGGGAGAACCTCATCGCCATACCCCGTATCCAGGATCTACACAGGAGGATGAGTGGAAATGGGAGATACAGCGACGGTTGATGATGCCGGGCGGCCCGGAAGCGTTCCGGTGCGAGGCAAACCCCGCCATCTGCGGTGCCCCGCCCGTCCTTTCTCCTATCTGCTCGGGGAAGGGGCCGCGATCAAGAACCCTTTCTCTGAGTCGTCCCGACTTCTGGCGGGCTATGTGACGATCCGGAGCGTGGTGGTCCCCTGCCCCCGACGCGGTCAATGTACTTACTGTCGTTAGGCGAGGTCACTCTTGCAGGACTTAACCAGATGAGACAGCCTCTCTCCTGTATCCGCATCCCACAGGGCGGGATGGATCGCCCCACTTCTGCAAACAACCGATAGACGTGTAGAGAAATAGGACAGAAAACATAAATGTCCAAACGTTCAGGTTACTGTGCGGATGTTCAAAACAGCGTTTGCAAAACCGCGGAGGCTCACCCAATCCGTCCAAGGCCGGATGAACCCCCCACTACCCGAAGGCAAGAGATAAGTTTGCACTCCTTGTATTTTAGGATTGTGTCTCCTTTGCCTCCGGTAATATACAGGAGGAAAAACTCATGAACGGAACCATCGGAATGCGGGCACTCTCCATGCTCTTCGCCGTGCTGCTGGCGAGCATGGGCGTCGTGACGGTGGTGAGTGCGAGTGAAGAAAATAGCGGGAACGCACCCCTCACCGGTATCGATGCGCCGATAACCATCACCGTCACCTCCCCGACCGACGGAGCTGAGGGCTGGATCGATGTCGTTCCGCCCCACGTTGCGGTTCTCGGCAAGATCGATGCCCCATCCGGCATACGGAGCGTGGTTGTTCAAAGCGAGATAGGGGAAGTTTCGTGCGGGAACGAAACGACGTTCGCGTGCTCCGTGCCGGTCTCTAAAGGGGAGAACAGGATCACGGTCATAGCGACCGACAACCTCGGAAACCGGGCCGAAAAAAGCCTGAACGTGACCATCCACAGCGGAATACCTCCGCCGCGGGCGATCAACGTTTCGGGCAGGGTGACGGACCCTGAAGGCAACCCGATTCACAACGCATCCATGCGATTTGAATCGGTCTTTGAGCTGGATGACGAACCCCTCTCGGTGACGAACACAACGGGAAGAGACGGCAGGTATCTGATCGAAAAAGCAATCGGGTACGATCAGACCATCATCGTTCAGAAAGAGGGCTACCTCCCCCTCCAGCGCGAGATAATTTTTGAAAACCTGACGAACGAGCTCGATCTGGAGCTGGAGCCATCCGGGAAGGAGGTTCCGGGATTCTGTCTGCAGGCAGGTATTATCGGGATATTGGGAGCGTTATTGGTCCTTCAGGGCAAGAAAAAGTGATATCGTGCTTGTTCCTGTGCAGGATGCCCCGTCCAACCTAACAGATTATTCGAAACGATGGACACCGCAGATCGTGTCTCTACCGCCACTCCACCGTCTCCGCCGGCGCTGGCTGTCCCCCCCAAACCGGTAGAACGTGAGATCACGGCAGAACGCATCCCACCAAGAGTGGAAAAGGGAGAACCGGGGAGAACAGTGTACGACCGGGTGCTGCTTTCCGGCGAAGCGTACCTGCCCGAAATGATTCAAACTGCTGGCGCAGCCCCCGAAACGGAGAACGACCTGCAGATGCCGGGTGCCGCCTCCCCGTCGGGTCTCGCGGGGAAGGAGGCGTGACCGGATGGACCTGCTTGCCTTCTTCGTAGTCCTCGAAGTAATAGGTCTCCTTTCGTTTCCGATAGTCCGGACCCTGGCCGGGAACCTGCGGGACACCGGCTACTCGCTCGCCCGGCCGGTCGGGATCGTCATCGTCTCCCTCGTTGCCTGGCTGCTCTCATCCCTCCGGCTGGTCACGTTCGCCGCAGGCGTATATATCGGTCTGTTCGTCCTCATTGCTCTGGCCGCGCTCGTCGTCTACCACCGCCGCGACCTGAAGATAGAGAGGGGACTGCTGGTGCAGGAAGGACTGTTCGTCGCGACGTTTCTTCTCGCGGCACTCTTCCTCATGCAGAAACCGGAGATCTACTTCGGGTACTCCGAAGACTTCATGGATGCGGCGTTTCTCCAGTCCCTGTTGCGGACCGATTTCCTGCCGCCCGCCGATCCCTGGTCCGCGGGCATGAGCCTGACCTACTACTACTTTGGACACCTGACCGCCGCCGTCCTTATCGCGCTCTCCGGGGTGCAGGCTGCCGTCGGCTACAATATTGCCGTTGCCGCCTTCTTTGCCATGGGCGTGCAGACGGCATTCGGCATCGGGCTCAACCTGACCGAGCGGTACCTGTACGGGTTCGTTGCAGCGTTTCTCACCATGGTTTCCGGTTTTCCGGCAGGGTTTGTACACCTGCTGGCGTATGTGAGCGGAACGGATATCCTCCAGTTCCACACATTCTCAGGATCGCTCCCTGAATGGCTCTCCTCCTTCGACTTCACGGCCGCGACAGGCGTGATTCCCCATACGATCACCTTTTACCCGTTCTATACCTTTCTCCAGGGAGACCTGCACGCCCATTTCGTATCGATTCCTTTCCAGCTGGCCCTCGTCGGGCTGTGCCTCGCATTCTCCAGAAACTTCTCGTGGGCGACCTTCGCAACAGCTCTCGTCACCGCCGCATTCCTCGTCGGCGTGAATGCCTGGAGCCTTCCCGCCAGTCTCTTCCTCTGTGCCGGGACGGCCTATGTCGCGACAAAGAAGAAAGCATTTCTCTTCGTCATCGGGCTCGCGGGCTGCATCTTCGCAGCATCACTGCTCACGGGGCTGGTCGGCGTCGTCGATCCCGGCCAGAGAACGGATATGACCGGTTTCCTTCTCATATTCGCTGTCTTTGCCTTCATGGCGCTTGCATACCTGATCGACCTGCATACATTTTCCAGAAAAGATATCTTCGCGGCGGCCGTGGTCGTCGGCGTTGCGCTCGTCGCCTGCTCACTGAACTTTCCGCTGGCGGTACTGCCGCTTCTCGCCCTCCCGTTCTTCTATCGTGCATGGTTTAACGACGAGTACCCGGCCATGCTCGCCGGTATCGCCCTGCTGATGATTGTTTTCTGCGAGGTCTTCTTCATCAACGATGCCTACGGCCAGCCGTTTGAGCGCCTGAACACCGTGATGAAGTTGTATCTTCAGGCGTGGGTGTTCCTGGGGGTGGCGTCGGCGTACTTCCTCTCCCGGATACGAAGCAGGGTTCTGGTGGCGGGAGCGGTCGTCCTGATAGCTGTTGCTGCTATTCATCCGGTTGGATCGCTCATAGCCATGCCCGGCGCAGGATACATGGGTGGCACCGGAACGCTGACGTTTGACGGGGCAGCATGGCTCAAAGAGCAGAAACCCGACGACTATGCCGCACTCTGCTGGCTTGGAGAGACGGCGAAGAGCGGAGATGTGGTCCTGGAAGCCCCCGGGGACGCGTACACCTACTCGTCGCGGGTATCGGCTTTCACGGGGCTTCCCACGGTTATCGGGTGGCGTACCCACGAAGTAATGTGGGGGCGGGGATGGGAAGAGATCGAGCGACGGTCTCTGGACGTCGACCGAATGTACACGGAGAACCCGAAAGCGCTCTTTGCGAAGTACAATGTACGCTACATCTTCGTCGGAGAGACGGAGCGGGTGAAGTACGGGAGCGGCCTGAAAACGCTTGCGGAGTGCGGGGAAGTCGAGCCGGTATACTGGTCGGGACCTACAATCGTGTACCGGGTATCATGAGCGACGGGCCTGGCGCATAGTACGCATTACTCGATCGATTGCGGCCGGCAGGAAAGCCTCTCATCGCGGCGGACTTCCACCGGCAGAACCGGATCACTTCCCGTATCCATCGTCCTGCTCCGGCTTGAGCACCCTGTCGAGAAGGAAGAAGAACTACCTAGCACCCGGGGTACCCCGTTCTCCCCTCCTCCGGGCAATCGCGCTCGTCGGCATCGTTTTCCCCTCCTCTCCATCAGGGAGCGGCGGCGCACGCCGAAGAGAACGGACCGATGACCGATCCAATCCCGCCGCGAGAACGACCTCTCTCCTGTATCCGCATCCCACAGGGCGGGATGGATCTCCTCACTTCTGCAAACAGCCGACGGACGTGTAAAGAAATAGGACAGAAAACATAAATGTCCACACATCCAGGTCATTGTGCGGATGCCCGGAACGCGCTCGCAAAACGGCGGAGGCTCACCCCATCCGTCCAAGATCGGGCGAGCTCCCCACTACCCGAAGGCGAAAGAGCGGTTCGCATTCTATGTACTTAGGGTTGAGCCTTTTTTGCCTCCGGGAACTACAGGAGGAGAGCAAATGAACGGGAATATCGGAACGCGGGCTCTCTCCCCGATGATGCTTCGGTGATGTACGCATGAAGATTGATACTATTGCCAAAGAAGAGTTGTGGCGTTCAGTTGCAACCTTTGGGGTCTCGCTTATCGTCACCGCTTTCATCATCACAACAGACTACCTCCCATTGCCATCGTTTTTGCTCTTACCCCTGCCATTGACGATCGCTGCAGTAGTCGCCTGCGTTATGGTGTGGTATAGACGAAAAGAAGGCCTGAACGACCCCAGTCCAGCGAATATCCTTCGCCATGCGCTTCGACTGGGGAAGCACGAAGAAAGGAAGACGGCACGGAGAAGAGGCATCGTCGAGAAGGTGATCGATGCCGCCCTTCTCGTCACGGTCTTCCTGATCTACCTCTACGCGTCCCTTGCATATTCCATCAACCAGATCCTCTGGCTCCCTGTCCTTCTCATCGTCGCCCTGCTCCTGACGCGCATCATCTTCACCGATGGCGGCGAGCGCCGCGTCACTTTCACGCAAGGAGTTGTCTTCTACCTCGGAGCAGCCGGGATCGTTCTCCTGCGCCACCTGGCACTGGGGCATCCCGTCCTTCCCCTTCTCCGGGGGATCGCGCTTGTTGGTATCGTTGCTTTTCCCATCCACTATGTCTGGGAAAGGCGACGCACACCGGAGGGAACGGATTGATGGTTGAGAGAGGGGCTGCGGAGTGGGATGTCTTATGCTGAGATCGTTCAAACTCTTTTTTACCTTTTTGACCCTTTTTATAGCCGCTACGATCATCCGGTTCGGCGCTCTGATCAGGTATCCGGAATACATAGATCCGGCGCACCTGTTATCATCGATATTGCTTGGGCTGGCCGTAATCCCCCTAGTCCTCCTGGTCATGCTCTCACGTTTCGTCACCGCCAAATTTGCCGCTGCAGGTCTCAGCCCTCGCACTATACGTTTGTACGTGATCATAACCTCTGCTCTTTTAGCTGTTATGACGTTCCTGGAGACCTATTATGAACGGCCGTCGCTGTTGTGACGGCGGAGGAGCCGCTATGTTAAACGGATTGGGGGTCTCCTTACCATAGCCGTTGTTTACCTTTTGTGGAAAAGAAGTGCAATGCGAAGAAATCCTCACGCGAACGCAGAGCGGGGGTACGATAATCCGGCAAGGCACTCTCTCCGCAAACCCCATTTACCCGGACGATGCTCGCCTGTATCTGAATCGCCGACTGTGGATAGGCTTGCCTCGCCATGAAAAAGTCTCTCTTCCCCGCCCACGGCCCCCAGGGCAGGATCGATCGTCCCGCTTTTGCGAACAGCCGACGGACGTGTAGAGGGAAGGGACAGAATTTATAAATAAACCTGCGTCGAGGCTCTTGTACGATGGAGCCGGGCCCAGATAAATACGATAAAGAACCTGGATTCATATTCGGGCTTCTGCTGGTCATCATCTGGATTGCTCTGTTGCTCTTCGTTCAAGGCGCCCTCTTTCCGCGCCAGGTATTCACGCAAAACCCATTCACCGCCTGGCTTACCCTTGGCCTCATCCCGTTCGTCGTAATGATCGGGGACCACCAGATATACCGCCGGGAACTGGGCGGCATCGAGGCCGTTCGCAGCGTGATCGGACTTAAGAGCAACCTCCTGGGCTTTTTGCTGTGGTTCCCCGTTCTCGGGATATTGTATCTTGGAGGCTACGCCCTTCCCTATCAGGTCAACGGGGTGGGTGGTCTTCTTACGATCCTCGTTCTATATCTGGCATGGGACTGGAGCGCAACACGGAGAAAGCCTCACCCGAACATGGAGCAGGGGTGATCTGATGAGGCTCTCACTCTCCGCAAACTTCCACCGCCTCTACGAACACCTCTCTCAAAGCCGGTTGCGCTTCGCAATCCCACCGCTCGTAGCGGTCATCGCGTGGGCCGTCTGGGTCGTTGTCGCCAGCATCGCCTCAGGTCATCCAGAGCCCGTACCGCTCTTTGCCCTCCTCACCCTCTTTCTGGTGATCCTGACCCTTGCAATTGCGGGGGCCGCCACGCCGTTCCCGCTTGTTGCAGGCGTCCTCTCGTTTCACGGGCGAATACAGACGATGCTCGTTACCGTCGCAGCAACGGCTCCGCTTGTAATCGCTCTGTTCGTAACCCCGCACCGCTGGAAAGGCGAGCCCCCGCTGCTCGCGGACAGGCTGCCGCTTCTCGGGTGGTTCTTCGACGGCATCATGAACGTCCTGCCGCTCGCGGAAGGCACATTAGCATACAGTCTGGTGTTTTCCGGGTTCACGCTCCTCGGGTTCTACCTCGAGTGCGTACTGGTCGCTACCATCTTCTACGCTATTCTTCGGGTGGTCATCTTCCTCCGCCGCCCGAACTCCGGGGGCGGGGGTAACGCGGAATGAAGCCGGGGCATGCCCGGAACGAACCCGGAGAAATCGGGCTAAAGTATATCGCCGGACAGGTCAAATATCACCCTGATCGCCCCTGCTCAGATCGAATAGAGGGGGGATGAATCCATGAAGACCTTAAAGATCATCGTCGAGAAGCACCCGGACGGCTATGTCGCCTACCCCCTGGGTCTGAAAGGCACTGTCGTCGCAGAGGGGGACACCTACGAAGAAGCACTTGCCGAAGTGAAGTCTGCCATACAGTTTCACATAGAAACCTTCGGGGACGACGCGTTCGAGAACGACGACATCATGGAGACCTTCGTTGCCGAAGTCGGCATCCAAGTCTAACGTCGTGCGGTTATCGACGACTTGTTTCATGCTGCCCGCTCCTCTCCTGGATCTCTCCATATCCTGCTGACTCACGCGAAGCCGCGAAAGTCGCGAAGGGGAGTAATATCAACTCTCTGCTAGTCTTCGCGTTCTTCGCGGCTTCGCGTGAGACCATATCACCACTCTTGCGCAGATTCGGGAGTCCCCGAACCACAAAACGAAACCCTCTCATCATACTCTCCTCCGGGGGGGGCGCACCTTCTTACTCCCGCACCCCAAATCTACTAACCATGATCACCGACCGCGAGAAAGCGGCGTTCGAAGCCGGGATTAAGCTCGGCGCTCTCTACCACCAGTTCGTCGGGACCCCCATCGCCCGCGAGACCGCCGCGACCGTCGAAGCCGCCATCGAGCAGGCCGTCGGCCTCCAGCCCTACGTGACGGATATCCGCGTCCGGCTGAACCGCGACATGATGGTCTCGAACCGGTTCGGCTACTCGGAACTTGCCGGGAAGATGTTCGATGCCGAGATCACGACCGAGGTCGGGGCGACCGTCTGCCGGGCCCGGCTGCACCTCGAGGACGATTACCCCATGATGGAGATCGTCGAGTACCATGAAACCTCCCGCGATACCGATCACTGACGACCACATCCACATCGACCCGCAAAACGGCCGGGGGATCGAGGCCGCGAAGGACTTCCGCCGCAGCGGGGGGACGCACATCTTCCTGGTCGCGAAGCCCTCCTGGTCACTCGGGGTCGAGCCCTCATCAGGCGAGGATTACCGGGAGGTCTTCGATGCCACGCTCCGGGTGGCGGAGATGGTCCGCGAGGCCGGGCTCGTCGTCTACCCGGTCCTCGGCGTCCACCCGGCGGAGATAGGCCACCTCGTGGAGCGGATGAGCCTTGAAGCGGCCGCCGGCGTCATGATGGCCGGGCTCGACCTCGCGGCCCGCTACGTCGAGGACGGGCGGGCCGTCGCCCTCAAAAGCGGCCGGCCCCACTACGAGGTCGCGCCTGAGGTGCTTGCCGCCTCGAACGCGGTCCTCTTTCATTCGCTCGAACTCGGCGCCGACTGCGGCTGCGCCGTCCAGCTCCACGCCGAGAGCGGTCCTTGCACCGACGTCGTCACGATGGCCGCTCAAGCGGGAATCCCGGTCGAACGGGTCGTCAAACACTTCGCGACGCCCGACACCCCACTGATGCCCTCCTTCATCGCGCGGCACGAGGATATCCCCGCGCTTGCGCGGGCAGGCCGGCGGTTCACGATGGAGAGCGACTACATGGACGAGAACTCCCGGCCCGGCGCGGTCATCGGGCCGAAATCGGTCCCGCGGTTCACGCGCCGGTATCTTGAAGAAGGGCTCATCACCGAAGAGGATGCCTGGCGCATCCATCGAGAGACCCCCTCGCGCACCTACGGCGTGGATATCGTCCTTTCCTAGCCACAACAGCGCACCTTTTTGACGACTCCCGTCCAAGAGATCTGAGATGCACCTGAAAGTTCACCGCATGCCCGGCGCCGGTGAGGTGGTGGCTGCCTGCGACGCCGAACTGCTCGACGTCACTCTGGCGCATGGAGACATAGAAATCTGTATCACCGGAGGATTTTATGGTACGGAGCGTGCCGCCGAGGAGGAGGTCAAGGAGGCTCTGTCGTGCGCGACGAACGCTAATATTATAGGGAAGCGTGTCGTAGCCCTCGCCATCGCCATAGGGCTGATCGCAGAGGAAGACTGCATCATGATCGGCGACGTGCCCCATGCCCAGATATTCAGGATATAACCTATGACCATACAGACGAGCATCTGCCCCCGTTGCGGGAAGCCGACCGAGGAAGGACTCTGCCCGCAGTGCCGGGCCGCGGACGTCCGGCTGCTGACCTGCCGGCCCCGTGTGATGGCCGTCTACTGTCCGGTCTGCGAGTCGCAGAAGCGTGGCAAGACCTGGTCGGACCTGAAGGTGCCGCGTGAGGACCTCATCGCGGAGCTGGCGGTATCGGCGGTCGATATTCACGAGGATGCAAAGGAGATCCGGGTCACCGTCAGGTCGGAGGAGACCGGGTTGAGCCGGACGAACTGCACCATCGAGGTGGAGGCGACCCTCTACTCGGTCCCGGTCCGGGAGACCTGCGAGACCCAGATCCTCTGGCAGAAAGAGTCCTGCGACCGGTGCAGCCGGATCTCCGGGGGCTACTACGAGGGGATCGTCCAGGTACGGGCTACGAACAGAAAGATCAACGCCTACGAGCGCGAGATCGCGACGAAGATCGCAGAGCAGATCGAGGAGACGCTCCAGGAGTCGGGGGACCGGTTCTCGTTCATATCGGAGCTGGAAGAGTCGAAGGACGGTGTCGATGTCACCGTCGGGTCCCAGCACCTCGGCCAGGAGCTCGCCCGGGGGATAACGGGGGCTCTCGGCGGGCGGTATACGACCCACCCGAAACTGGTCGGCGAGAAGGAGGGGAAAGCGCTCTACCGGATCACCTACTCTATTCGACTTCCGTTCTACCAGAGAGGTGACGTGGTGGTCTCCCGGGGCGGTTACTTCGAGGTGCGCGAGATCGACGGGCAGCGCCTCCGGGTCTTCGACCTGCAGAGCGGCATGACCCGGACCCTTGCCGAAGGCGAGGTCGAGCGCCTCCTCGGGAACACTCGTGACGCCGAGTCCGCGCTCGTCGTCTTCACGCAACCGGACCTGGTGGGGCTGATGGACCCGAAGACCTACCAGACGCGGGAACAGAGCCCGGTTCCCTGGACGTTCCCGGTGGAGGGGCAGCCGATCCGGGTGCTCCGCGACGAGGAACAGGACCGTCTGGTCATCGTTGGGTGACTGCCATGCGTGCTCGGAAGATGCCGGCGGGCGCCCTCGCCAGCCTCCAGGATGCAGAGTGGGTGGACCGCACCCGCCGGCCTTACGTCGAGGGCGGCATCGCCTGGGTCCCGGTCGGGGAGGGGTATCCGGCCGACACGGACCTTCCCGAGCGGGAACCCTACCGGGGCCGGGGCTACCACCTCATCGGCGATATCGCAGTCCTCCACGGCGAGGTACCGTCGGAGGAGGAACTCGCCGCGATCGTGCGCCACTGCCGTCCCCGGGGGATCGTCCGGATCAGGGGGTATACCGGCGCGATGCGCGTCCCTGACGTCGAGGTCCTCTACGGCACCGCCGGCGAGGTCCGCCACCGCGAGCAGGGCTACACGTTCATTCTTGACCCGACAAGGGTGATGTTTGCGCAGGGCAATCGGACTGAGAAAGCACGGATCGCCTCCCTCGTCCGGCCCGGCGAGCGGGTCGCCGATATGTTCGCCGGGATCGGGTACTTCTCCATACCTGCGGCCGCAGGCGGTGCGGCGGTCCACGCGATGGAGATCAATCCGATAGCCTTTGAATACCTGAGGCGCAATAGTATGGCAAACCATGTCGCGGACCGCATCACGGCGGAGGTCGGGGACTGCCGGGACCTCGTTTCCGGGGTCTACGACCGGGTCCTGATGGGGCACTTCGACGCACCCTCGATGCTTGCCGACGCCCTCGCCCACGTCCGGACGGGCAGCGTGCTCCACGTCCACAGCATCGGGGAGCAGGCGGACACGATCCGGGAGCAGGCGGCAGAGGCGGGATTTCGGGCGGCGATCGCCTCCCGCCGGGTGAAGAAGTACGGTCCGCACGCGTGGCATATGGTGCAGGATGTGACGATATCGTGAAGACGCTTTCGGGAAAGACGGTGGTCCTCGCCGTGACGGGGAGCATTGCGGCCGTCGAGACGGTGAAACTCGCCCACGCCCTCCGCCGCGAGGGCGCGACGGTGCAGGCGGTCATGACGGAGGCGGCGGCCGGGATCATCCACCCCGACGCCCTGGCTTACGCGACCGCCCGCCCCGTGGTGACCCGGATCACCGGTCTCGTGGAGCATGTCCTCTATTGCGGGGAAGGCGGGGCGGCGGACCTCCTCCTCATCGCGCCCTCGACGGCGAACACGATCGGCAAGATCGCCTGCGGGATCGACGACACCCCCGTGACCACCTTCGCCACGACGGCGCTCGGCCGCGGGATGCCGGTGGTCCTCGCCCCGGCGATGCACGAGAGTATGTACCGCCACCCGGGTGTCGCCGAGAATCTCCGGCGGCTCCGCTCCTGGGGCATCGAAGTCATCGACCCCCGGATCGAGGAGGGGAAGGCGAAGGTCGCCGATAATACGGTCGTCGTCCTCCACGCCGAGCGGGCGGTCTCCGGCCGGCCGCTCGCGGGGAAGAAGGTCCTGATCACGAGCGGGGCGTGCGCAGAGCCGCTCGACGACGTCCGGGTCCTCACCACCCGATCGACCGGGCGGATGGGCCGGGCGCTCGCCCTCGAGGCCTTCCGGCTCGGCGCCGATGTGACGGTGGTGCATGCGGGCTCGTTCCCGTGCATCCGAAACATCCGTGTCACGACCGCCGCAGAGATGCGTGAGGCGGTCCTCTCGGTCTGCCGCAACGAGGGGGTCGATGTCTACGTCAGCGCGGCGGCGATATCGGACTTTGCCCCTGAACGGCGGGAGGGCAAGATCCCGAGCGGCTCGCCCCGGACCGTCCGGCTCAATCCGCTCCCGAAGATCATCGACGAAGTGATGGCGGCCTGCCGCCCCGTGACGGTGGCCTTCAAACTCGGCTGGCACGAGGAGGAGCGGGCGCGGGCGATGCTTGAGGCGGGCGCGAGGATGGTCGTTGTGAACGCGCCCCCGGCGATGGGGGCGGCGGAGGGGTCGTTCCGGCTCATGACGGCCGGCGGGGTCACCGATGTGACGGGGAGCAAAGAGGAGGTCGCGGCGGCGGTATGGTCCGGACTGCTGTAGCCTTCTCCCCAGGCCACATATCCGGGTACTTCAAACGGGTCGAGGGGGGCGACCCCGCAGCCACCGGGAGCGTCGGGGCCGGCGTGGTCATCGATGAAGGGGTGCGCTCGACCGTCAGCCCCGCCCGTGCAACAAGCGTCCGGGTGGTCCGGCAGGGTCGTGTTACCGCCGGATCGCCGCCGGTCGAATACGCCCTCGAACGGCTGGGAGTCACGGCCGTCGTCACGACGGAGTGCCGGCTCCCCATCGGCGCCGGGTTCGGCCTCTCGGCGGCGGCGCTCCTTGCAACCCTCACGGCGGCAAACCACCTCTTCGACCTCGGCCTCTCGGCGGACGAGGCGGCCGAGAGGGCCCATGAGGCTGAGGTTCTCCACCGTTCCGGCCTCGGGGACGTCGCCGCAAGCCAGGCCGGCGGGGTCGTCTGCAGAACGGGGCCGGGGATCCACGCCGATATCACCCGATTCTACCCACCGGAGCCGCTCTACGCCATGAGCCTCGGCCCGCTCCCGACCGCCTCGGTCCTCTCCTCGGGGGAGGCGATGGCGCGGATCGCCGCTGCATATCCGGACCGCTGCCCACGCGGCCTCGCCGACTTCTGTCGTCTCTCACGAGGATTCGCGGAGAAGAGCGGGCTCATCGCGCCGGAGGTGCGGGGGGTGCTCGAGGCCTGCGACGGCTCGGGGGTCCCGGCCAGCATGACGATGCTTGGAAACGGCGTCTTTGCCTGTGGCCCCGGCGCGGAGCGGGTGCTCTCCCGGTTCGGGGAGGTCTACCGCCTGGAGGTCGCACGCCGCGGCGCATATCTTATCGAGACGAGACCATGATACCCAAAGACCATCCACGCTACCGCTCCCTGATCGCCCGCGAACGGCTGGCTCAATACGCCCGCGAGGGCGTCGTCGCCCTCGAGGGGCTTGCAGCCCACGGGCGCGGGGAGGCGTTCGACTACCTGCTCGGTGAGAAAACGACCGAGAGCGCTGCTCTCGCCGCCCGGACGGCTGCAGCGATGCTTCTTGCCGCCCGGCACGCGGTGATATCGGTGAACGGGAACACGGCGGCGCTGGCGGCGGCTGAGGTCGCGGCGCTCCAGAATGCGAGCGGCGCCGACGTCGAGGTGAACCTCTTCCACCGGACCGACGAACGAATACGGCTGATCACCCGGCTTCTTACGGAGCATGGCGCCCGGGTCCTCTCCGGGACACCGGAACGGCTCGTCCCGCTCTCCCACGACCGCGCGCTCTGCCTTCCGGGGGGGATCGGGGACGCCGACGTCGTTCTCGTGCCCCTTGAGGATGGGGACCGCTGTGAGGCGCTCCGGGCGATGGGAAAGACCGTCATCACCGTCGACTTAAACCCGCTCTCCCGGACCGCCCGCACGGCGACCCTGACGATCGTCGACGAGGTGACGCGCGCCATCCCCGCGATCACCGCGGCGTGCGCCTCCCTTGAGCCCGGCGAGGGTGAACGCCTGATCGCCACGCTTGACAATACCTATCTTCTCCGGGCGGCAATAGATGAGATGAGAGAGAGATTGGCCCATGCTCTGGAGTGAGGTCTACCGGCCGAAACGGTGCGACGAGATCATCGGACAGGATGAGGTCGTCCGCCACCTCGTGTCGTTTGCGGACAAGCGGAGCGTGCCCCACATGCTCGTCTCCGGCCCGCACGGCACCGGGAAGACCGTGGCTGTCGAGTGCCTGGCGCGGAGGCTCTACGGCGAGAACTGGGAAGCAAACACAACCATCTTCAGCGCCGCCGGCCTCCTCGGGAGAGGGAAGAGCGCTCTTGAGACGGACGAGCGGTTCGCCCTGGTCTACCGGAAGGACCAGAGCCTGATCACCAACTTCAAGTACATCGTGAAGTGGTACGCCTCGATGCGCCCGCTCGATGCGGACTTCAAACTGATGGTCGTCGAGGACGCCGAGGGCCTGACGTTTGAGGCGCAACAGGCCCTGCGCCGGACGATGGAGCGCTATAGCGCCACCTGCCGGTTCATCTTCGTCACGACCCGGCCATCGGCGATCATCCCCGCGATCGCGTCGCGCTGCCTGCCGCTCTTCTTCGCCCCACTTGAGAGCAGGGTCATCCGCGCCCGCCTTCAGGAGATCCTCACCGCGGAGGGAGCCACAATCCCGGACGACGAACTCGACCTGATCGTCCATGCCGCACGGGGCGACCTGCGGCGGGCAATCATGTACCTCCAGATCACCGTCGCGTCGGGGAAAGACCTCGACCTCGCAGAAGTATCCCGCTCCGAGACCGCGAATGTCGCCGCGTCTGCGTTCGACGCGCTCCGTGCGGGCAACTTCGACGTTGCACGCCGGATCACCGAAGCGCTGATGATCGAGTACGGGCTCTCGGCCCGGGACGTCGTCGGCGAGCTCCGCCAGGTGATCCGGCGCGAGTACAACCACCCGGCCCTTGCGATCGCACTCGCCGACGCGGACCACCGGCTCTGCCACAACGCAAACGATTTTGTTCAGATCAACGCACTCCTTGCCCGGATCGCCCGGGAGGTGTTCAGTGAAGAAAGTACAGCAACATTATGACGAGGTCGCGGACGTCTATGACGACCGCTACGACGGTCGCCGCGGGAAGTGTTACCACAAGCATATCTGCGATCACGTGATGAGCGTGCTCCCAAGGGACGGGTTCCTCCTCGACCTCGGGTGCGGGACCGGGCTCTTCGTGCAACGCTACGTCGAGGAGGGCGGCCGGGCCGTCGGGCTCGATATCAGCCCGGGGATGGTCAGGCACGGGCGGCACCGCTGCCCTGAGAGCGGATTCTGCGTCGGGACCGCCGACGTCCTCCCGTTTAAGGACGAGACCTTCAACGCCCTTGCGAGCCTGCTCGCCTTCAGCTACGTCCCGGACCCGGAGGGAATGCTCAGGGAGTGCTACCGGGTTCTGAAGCCCGGCGGCCGGATCGCCATCTGCACCTTATCAAGGACAGTCTTCACGAGCATCGTTCCGCTCTTCTACCAGGTGGGGGAGAAGGTCGGACTGAAGAAGGTGGGCGTCGGCGACTTTGACGAGCACTACTACACCAACGCCGAGATCGCCGGACTCTTCCGGGATGCAGGGTTCGAGGATGTCTCGGTCGGCCGGTGCTCGTTTGCACACCTAAACCTCGCCGACCCGGTCTTTAACCTTGCCCGGAAGGTGGAGCCCTTCGTCGAGGAGAAACTGCCGTACCTGGCGTATAACGTCTGTGCGGCGGGGAAGAAACCAAAAGAGTAGGCTGTTTTGTGAACGGGCGCAGGGGTCGTTCCCTGCTCCCGCCCGACCCGGGCTGCGCGGAGAGGCTTCATCTTACGCTACGGCGACGGTAACGGAATCGTTATATCCCGCCTCCCCGAACTCCTTCCCATGGAGCCGGTCGATATCGTCCTGACGAAGGATTCGTTCGAGGTTCTCGCCTCGGGGACCCGGCTTGATATCCTAAAAACTCTGAATGAACGCAGGATGACGGTCACGGAACTCGCGGACGACCTCGACCTGGCGAAGTCCACGGTTCATCACCACCTGCAGAGGCTGACCGACGCCGGTTTTGTCGCTGCCGATGGTGACGGGCACGCCTGGGTATACTACGCGCTCACGCCGGAGGGGCGCGGCCTCCTGCAACCGCACGGCAGCGCCCGGATCCGGATCATCCTGACGGCGGGCCTGGCAAGCCTCGCCGGGGGGATAACCGCCCTCACGGCCTTTCTGACGGCGCCGGTCCGGGAGGTGCCGGTGCCCCCGCTGCCGGGGGGTGGTGGTGTCCCGGGCCCGGAGGGGCCTCCCGTGGAACTGCTCGTTGCCGGGATCGCGCTCGCGGTGATTGGGGGAGCCCTCATGACGTATGCCTATGTCCGGTGGCGGAAGAGGCGTGCGGCGACGCAGTCTCCCGATCCTGCGGGTGGGAAGCCACGTGACTGATATAGTTTTTGAACCCGTTCGACCGGGATCGAACGTTTTCGCCGGTATTATCGTCTTCCTGCAGAAAGACTCCGTGTGGATGCCCGGAAGTTACCCGGTTCGCGGATCACCGGCCACCTCGATGCCATCCACGGGAGAGAACGATGCAAAGACTATTGATCTCTGGAATAGGCATCCTGGTTCTGGCGCTCATTGTTGCGGGACCGGCTGTCTGCGGGACCGTACCCCTGAGCACGAATTCCATCTCCGGCGTACACGTAGCCGACGATAGTGTGGCGGCCGGGAACAACCGGTTCGCGTTCGACCTCTTCCGGCACCTCGCGGCCGACCCGGCGCATGCGGGAGACAACCTCTTCTTCTCGCCCTACAGCATCTCGTCGGCCCTTGCGATCACCTGCGAGGGCGCCCGCGGCGCGACCGCCGACGAGATCGGGGCGGTGCTGCACCTCCCGACGAACGAGACCCTCCGGCGGGAAGGGTTTGCCGCGATCGACGCCGGGTTGAACCGCGGAAGCGGCAACTACACTCTCCGCACCGCAAACGCCCTCTGGGCTGAGAAGACGTACTCCTTCCTCCCGGAGTATATTGAGACGGCCGCCCGCTGGTATGGGGCAAACGTCACGAACCTTGACTTCATCGAGAACCCCGAGGGGTCGCGGGAGACGATCAACCGGTGGGTGGAGGAAAAGACCGAAGAGAAGATCCGCGACCTCCTGCCGCCGGGTTCAATCGACTCCATGACCCGGCTCGTGATCACGAACGCGATCTACTTCAAAGGCACCTGGGTCGAACAGTTCGACGCGAACGAGACGACAAAAGAGGAGTTCCAGGTCGGACCGGGCAAAACGGTGACTGTCGCGATGATGCACGGGAACGCCGTCTACCCGTACGCGGAGACCGAGGCCCTCCAGGTGCTCGAGATGCCGTACGCGCACGGGAACGAGACCGAACTCGCGATGCTCGTCCTCCTCCCCGGAGGGGAGAACCTGACGGCTGCGGAGGAGGCCCTGGACGCGGAGAGGCTTGCCGGTCTGCAGGATTCCCTGGTCCCGCAGAACGTCAGGGTCTTCTTCCCGAAGTTCACGCTGGAGACGGGGTATCCTCTCCCGGGAGCGCTTGCTGCGATGGGGATGCCGACGGCGTTTGCCGGTGATGCCGACCTGTCGGGGATGGACGGCACGAAAGATCTCTTCATCACCGGGGTCTTCCATAAGGCGTTCGTCGACGTGAACGAGGAGGGCACCGAGGCCGCGGCCGCGACCGGAGTCATAGGCGGGCGGGGTGCCACACCCGTCTTCCGTGCGGACCACCCGTTCGTCTTCCTCATCGTCGAGAAGGACTCCGGCGCGATTCTCTTCATGGGGAGGGTCGTCAACCCCGGAGGCGCGTGAAGGGGGGCTGCTCTCTCCCCTACTAGGGGCGGCAGGGTGCCCTCCCATCCGCAGTCTCGATGCCCGCCACACTCGCCCACCTGCATACTCCTGCAGGAGACAGGAGAAAAGAGCAGGTTAACGACTACGAGGGCGTTGCCGAGAACGCCACCCTGATGGCAGGCGCGGGGAACGGCATCTCCTCTGACTGCGGATACCGATACCGCCGACCTCGTCGTGCGCGTCTGATAAGATGATGACAGATAATGTGATCTGGATGTGGCAACCATGTCACCATCAAACTTATCCCTGAAAAACCCAATATCCCAATTACGCAGAGGTGTAACTTCATGCTGGTCACATTTGAAGTAACGTATGCCGAAGGATGGTGGAGCGCCAGCGCACATGCACCTGAAAATGCCATCTTTACCCAGGGCAAAAGCATCGGAGAACTCATCGACAACATCCTGGAAGCAACATCGCTCCATTACACGGAAGAACTCGAAGCGGGAGAACGGATCACCGTTGTAACCAGATATAAATCAGAGACCCACGAACAGGAGAGCCCAATCCCGCCAAATTTCGAATACAAGGTCGATATCATTGCCGCGACACCCGGTTGTTAGTGGACTCGGGATGATCAAAGTCCTTGAAAAACTCGGGTTTTCCTTTCTCCGGCAGGCTGGAAGTCACGTCCAGTTGCGTAAAGTTGTTGGAGATAAACGGCTCCGGGTTACCGTTCCCCTTCACGACGAACTCAGCATGGCCACGCTGAACACAATCGTCACCGACGTCGCAGAATTTGAGGGTATGACGAAAGAGCAGATATACGATCTCTTACGATAACCCTCGTCTTAAGACAACAGATATCTTTCCGCCAATCGAGAATGCATCCGATCTCCTCACGAAGACCGGAGCCGGGAGAGGATCCGGAGTTTCTTTGCAAGCGCAGCTTCCGCCGCCCGTTCGACCCCGGTTTTCATCTCCTCAAAGTTCCTCTTGTCTTCGTCCACGACCTTCTTGACCGGGGTGTAGGCCGACTCCCGGAACCGGGGCGTGAAGTCCCGGATCTCGCCGCTGACAGAGAGGACGGACTCGGGCTTCCCTTCCTCGACGTAACCGACCTCTTTCATCGCGACGCCCGCGGTCCCGACGACCCGCCGGATCTCGGGTGCAACCTCGGGCGGCGCGACAACCAGGAGGGCGTCGAGCGATACGCCCAGGTAGTCGATCTCGAGAGCGTCGAGCATCGAGAGGACCTTCGGCCGGACGAGCGTGCGGAGGTCGTCCTCGACGACGACGATCCGGCAGCCGGCGGTCTCGGCCATCTCGTAGGCGTCGCCCCGGAGACCACCGTTCGTGACGTCGGTCATGGCGTGGATGCCGGAAAGGACGTCGCTTGCAAGGAGCGCCTCGCAGGCTTTGAGGAAGTGGAGGTTGATCGTCTCCTCGACGACGTCGGGGAACCCCGAGTAGATCGCGGCGGTGGCGATCGTCCCGCCGCCGGCACCTTCGGTCATGAGGAGGACGTCGCCGGGGGTGATCTGTTTTCTGGCCGTGAGGTGCCGGGCGACGCCGACGGCGCCGACGCACCCGGTCAGCCGTGTCCCGAGGACCATGTCCCCGCCGATGCGGAGGGTGGACCCGGTGACGAGCGGGACGCCCATCGCCTCGCCGACGGCTGAGACCCCCGCCGTGTAGTCGAATATCTTTGCAACGTCCCCATCGTCGGCGACGTGGATATCGGAGAGGAGGGCGACTGGTTTTGCGCCCATCACGTAGACGTCGCGGAGCGTCGCCCGGGTGACGTGAAACCCGGCGAGGAACGGAAAGTCTGAGAGACGGGAGTGCATCCCGTCGACGGTGGTGATGATATATTCGCCTCCGGCACGGACGGCGCCGGCATCGTCCATCTCGTCGACACCGACCGCGGCGTCCGTCCGGCCGATGATCCGGGCGAGTTGCCGGTGAGCGAAGAAGTCCCCGGACCCCCGCGACCCGACGCCGAACTCACCCATCGTCGAGCCGGAGGGCTCGAAGGTGAAGAGGTCGCCGGAGAGATCGGTCGAGTTCTTCGCTTCGGCAAGGACCGCCCGGGCGAATGCCTCGGCGTAGGCGGGGGTTACGTGGTGGCGCTTTATGGAGAGCACGTCCCGGGCGAGGATGCGCACAATCTCGTCGTCAGGGGTGCCAGCAGCGAGGTGCCGGCGGCTGATCTCTTCTACATCCATTGTAGAAGTGGTCGGTGCGGGATCAGATAAAGGGAGTGGCGGGGGAGAGGCAAAGATTCAAGCAGATCCATGCCGAACGATGAAGAATGACGGGTGCGCAGATGATCGCCGCCTGCTCCATAGCCGGTTCCGACTCGGGAGGAGGAGCGGGTATCCAGGCCGACTTGAAGACGTTTACAGCGCTCGGCATCTGGGGGCTGACGGTTATTACGGCGGTGACGGCCCAGAATACCCGCGAGGTGCGAGGGACATGGGTACTCCCGCCGGACGCCGTGCGGGCCCAGATAGAGACGGTCGCCGACGAATTCCGTGTCGAGGCATGGAAGACCGGGATGCTCGCCGACGGGCCGGTCATCCGGGCTGTCGCGGAGGCCCTGCCGGAGGGAGCGGACCTTGTTATCGACCCGGTGATGGTCTCGACGTCGGGCCACCGGCTGCTGAGAGAGGACGCCGTCGCAGACCTCACGGAACTGCTCATCCCCCGGGCGGCCATCGTCACCCCGAACATCCCGGAGGCTGAGGCGCTCGCTGGGATGCGGGTTGCAACCGTCAAGGATATGGCTGAAGCCGGCCGGCGGATCCTCGATCTCGGGGCCCGGGCCGTGGTGGTGAAAGGGGGGCACCTTCCCGGCGGCACGGCGGTCGACCTTCTCGTCGACCGGGACGGGGTGGCGGAGGCTTCCGGGAAGCGCTACCCCTATTCGGTGCACGGTTCGGGGTGCTGCTTCTCCGCGGCGCTCACCGCGCATCTTGCGCGGGGATTGGATGCGCGGCGTGCGCTCATCGCGGCCCGTGAGTTCATCGATACGGCCATCCGGGAGGCGGCAGGAGGTCCCGGACCCACCAGAATCATCAACCCCGGGGGAACGAACGGTTACCGGGGCTGAAATAATTTTTCTCGCCGGCATGAGGTTGTGGGTATCGTTTCCTCTTTTTCCCGGTATGATTCTGTTTCGTTATACCCTGACAGAACTTCAGCAAATATCCAATATGGCAGGCATTTTTGATTAGAAATGGAAAAAAGATGTTTGAGAGTATAAACTAAATACGGAATTTTAATATCTAAGTGCCTGTAATTACTCTATAGATGGACGAGATCGACGATGCGATTCTTCGGGAATTACAGAGAGACGGGCGGATGTCCATGGCAGAGCTCGGCTCGATGCTGGACATCGCACCATCGACGGTCTTTAAAAGGATCGAGAAACTGAAGAACGCCGGTATCCTTGAACGGTTCACGATCGTCGTCAACCAGAAGTGTTTCGAGCATACTCTGGTCGCTTTTTTGAACGTCAGGGTCCACCCGGACGGAAAGCCTGAGGTCGAGGAGTTCATGCAGGGTCTCCCGTGCATCCTTGAACTCTACGAGGTGCTTGAGCCCGGGGACTTCTTCGTCAAGGTCCGGGTGCAGAACATATCCGAACTGAAACGGAGCGTCCTGGTTCCGCTCTCCAGTCTTCCGGGAGTAAAGGATATCCAGACGATCATATCGGTGAGGAAGGTCAAGGAACAGACATGAACGGATTGCAGATTGAGACCATGCAGCAGATGCTTGCGATCGTGACGCTCCTCCTCGGGACGCTCCTCATCGCCTTCATCTTCAACGCCTACCGGATCGTGCGGCAGCCGACCCTGCTCCTCTTCATCTACGGGCTCTTTACGTTGGTCGTGGGGATCACGTTTGCGGACTTCGTGAGCATCTTCACACCCGACGCCTTCATCATCGCCTGGTCGGCGGTCTTCTCCCGCGTTGTGGTGATTCTTGGCCTCTGCGTGATGACTTACGGCATCCTGAGAGGATGATATGCGTACCGGTATCTCATTTGCCCGGGACTGGCAGCTCATCAAAGTAGCCCGGGCCCTTCGGCGGCACGACGTCACGGGGCCGCTCGTCCGGGCCCTCCTCCATGATGCCTCCCCGGCCTTCGCGGAGCAGGTTGCCGTCATCGCCGGGCGGCTCGGCGCGGAGGACGGAACAGCGCTCCTGGCCCACAACGAGGAGCGGTTCGACCCGCCTACCCTGATGGAGGGGCTTCTCCTGATGTGGGGGATCCCCTGCGTGTCCGGTGAATCCACCGATGGGGGTACAACAATCATCATCGACGGCGACGGCGCAGCGGCGGCGGTCCGGGAGACTTTCGCAGACAAACGGGTGGCCGAACCCTACCTCACGGGGTATGCCCGGGCGCTCCAGCAGAATGCGGTGCTCGAACACGGTGCCGACGGGAAGATAGCGATCCGGTTCCCGCCCCGCGGGGAGTAAAGCGGCACTTTCAGCCGGGGGACGACCCGGCAATCGTTGGCGCTCCGTCGCCCTCTTCTCCTCCGGGCGGTTGCGGCGGCACCGTTCCCGTAACCTTTTGCAAATGGTTATGTACTGCAGAGGCCGTTCATCTATTCTGAGCGTTTCAGCGCCAGGAGAAGACCTTATGGAGACGAACAAGACACGAACGTGCCAGAGTTGCGGCATGCCGATGAGCGAAGCGGAGCATTTTGGGACGGAAGCGGACGGAAGACTCTCAAAAGACTATTGCACCTATTGTTACCAGAACGGCGCTTTCACCGAACCCGGGGCCACCATCGACGAAATGGCGAAGAAGTGCGGGGCGATCATGTCGCAGTTATACGATATCCCCGCCGGAAATGCAGAGCGGTTCGCCCGGGAGCAGCTCTCCTGCCTGAGGAGGTGGACCGGGAGAGACGTTGCCGTCTGCAGGAGTTGTGGGATGCCCCTTCTCCGCGACGAGGACGCCGGGACGGAAGCGGACGGATCGCTGAGCACGGAGCACTGCACCTATTGCTACCGTGACGGGGGGTTCACCGAACCTGATCTGACGAAGGAGAAGGCGGTCGAGAAGTATGCGCCGATGATGGCTGCAAACCTCGGGATACCCCTTGCAAGAGCAGAAGAGATGGTGCGGCAGTATCTCTCGACGCTGCCGAGGTGGCGGGGGTAAGTCCCTGCACCATTGAGCATCTTCAGGGCCCGCGGATCGATGGTGCGGGATAGAGGAGGGACCGCTGTGCCGGCAAGTGAATCGCCCGAACTGGCGCACGGATCGGATCAGACCAGTTCGTTTCTCCGCAGGAACTCCCGGATCTCGCGCGACTCGACCCAGCCCTCGTCGAGCTGCTTGACGAGCCCGTTGATCCGCTTCACCTGCTCCCGGATCGTTGCCGATGCCGTCTCGTCCTCGATCAGGTCGGCCATGCCGAGGATCACCTGCAGGGGCAGGCGGATGTGGTCCGCGAGGACGGCGAACTGCTCGATATTCTGCTCGATCTGCTCGAACGCCTGCAGCCGCATATCCTCGTAGCACTTCCTGTCCGAGACATCACGGCCGACGGCCTGCACGCCGACCACCCTGCCGCCCTCGACAATCGGGGATTCGTTCATCTCGACGGCAGCGACCGTCCCATCCTTTCTCCGGAGCTCCACCACCAGCCCCTCGACGGGCTCCCCCCGGGCGATCCGGTCCCTGGCCTCCCGCCAGTCGGAACGGGTCTTTGCGAGAACGTAGTCGTTGCACTGCTCGCCGAGCATCTCATCCGGAGTGTAGCCGAGGATCCTCTGCACGGCCGGGGAGATGTAGGTGATCCCCCGGTCGGTATAGCACGTGTAGATCATATCGAAACTCCGCTGGGCGATCTCCCGGAACCGCTCCTCGCTCTCGAGCAGGGCGTCCTGCATCTCCCGCCGGTCAGTGATGTCTTCCACCATCCCGATGACGAGCCCGCGCTCCTCCGGGTCGCGGAGCAGTGAGGTGGTCAGCCGCCCCCAGACGACCCTGCCGTCCTTCGTCACGTAGCGTTTATCCTGTGCGGCGTTCTCCCCCGGGAGATAACCGGGCCCCTCCCTGTCGGGCGGGTAGATCAGGTCGCAGAACTGCATGGCATACAGTTCATCCTCACCGTAGCCGAACATACGCACAAACGCCGGGTTTGCTCTTGAGATCCTCCCCTGCGGGTCGATGAGCACGATCCCGGTCCCTGCCTGCTCGAAGATCCCCCTGAATCGCGCCTCGCTCTCCTGGAGGGCGAGTTCCGCTCGCTTCTGCTCGGTGATCTCCTGCCCCGTGACGACCAGCCTCCCGGCCTGTGGGCGGTAGATGTGCAGGTCATACCACCGCCCGGTTTTCGGTTCCTGCAATCGCCGCCGCGTCGGAACACCGGTCTCTGCAACCTCCCCGTAGAGAGCGCGGGCACCCTCACGGATCGCCGGGAAGATATCGAAGAGCCGCCGCCCGACCAGTTCGTCACGGCGGCGGCCGAATACGCCGGCTGCTTTCTCGTTCAACTCGACAATACGGTAGTCGACGGGGTTTCCATCGCCATCCCGGACGACCTCGTAGAGGGTGTAACTCTCGAGCATCTGCTCGAAGAGGAGGCGGTACTTCTCCTCGCTCCTTCCGATGACCTCTTCCGCCTGCACTCGCTCAATGATTCGGCCGATCCTCCCGGCGACGGCATCGATCAGGCGACGTTCATCGACAAGGTGCGGCGCAGTATCCGCTCCCGACTGTTCGTGGCGGTAGCAGACCTCTATCTTCCCGGCAGCCCGGCCATGGACGACGATCCGGCACTCCTGCCTCCAGGGAGTCTCAATAAACCCTGCTGACCCATATTCCTGACAGTTGACCGTGATCCGGGCGGCAACATCCTCCGGGTGGAGCCAGCCCGCAGGAAGGATGACGGCAACCTCCTGGAGGATCTCGTCGACCGATATCCCGGGCCGCTCGACGATGCCGTTGATGGCATAGAGTGTCGTGAGTTCTCGTATCCGGCGATCCTGGTCGACCTTCTGCTCCCGGATCCCCTTTCCAGCTCTCTTTACGGCACCGTCCGTGGCGGTGGTGGGCCGGGCGGGAGCATCTGGTCCATTCGGAGGAGGTGTTGGAGGCATCGTTCAGATCCTGCAGGAGAAGGGGGCAGGTAGCCGGTATGCCGGGCTGCACCCGGGCATACCGTACGAGTTATCTTTGCGATCACTTGGAGCGATATCGTCATAATGTTTCTGTTTGGTGAATAAGCGATCTCCTGTTCCATGCCGGTTTCCCGGAGGGAACTACGCCGGATGCAGGTCCGGGAGTGCGCCCGAACCATTTTTATCTTGCGGGGGTGAAGGGGGCGGAGCGGGAAGACCCCGCCCTTCAGGGTGGGGATGAAAGCGGAGCCGCCCTTCGTCACACAATTACCAGAGGTTATATATTTTTATAAGGCGCGATAATGTTTGTATGCTTCAGGCCTACAAGTATCGGATGTCTCCTTCTCCGGAGCAGATCTCGCTCCTCGTGCAGCACATCCATGCCTGTCGGTTTGTGTATAACCATTCTCTGGAGCAGAAGATCCGGGCATACGAACAGGAAGGGCGAAAACGCTCCTGTTTCGACCTGAACACCCACCTCCCCGCCCTCAAAGAGGAGCATCCGTGGCTCAAAGAAGTCAATTCCCAATCGCTCCAGAGCGCAAACAAGAACCTCGACAATGCCTTCACCCGGTTCTTCCGCGAGAAGAAAGGGTTTCCCCGGTTCAAGTCAAAGAAGAATCCGGTACAATCCTTTCAGGTACCGCAGCACTACACCGTGGACTTCGAGCAGGGTCGGGTCAAACTCCCGAAGATCGGTGAGATAACAACCGTCTTCCACCGCGTCTTCACCGGGAAGATGAAGTATGCGACGGTTTCTGTGACTTCGACGGGGAAATGGTTCATCAGTATCCTTATCGATGACAGGAAAGCCGAACCAGAACCTGCGCAGTTCTCTCTGGACACAACGCTTGGGATCGACGTTGGGTTGATGGATTTTGCCACCCTCTCCACGGGAGAGAAGATCGAGAACCCCCGATACCTGCAAAACTCTCTTCAGCGTCTGAAAGTGTTGCAACGACGGGTATCCCGGAAGAAGAAAGGGTCGAAGAACCGGCAGAAGGCAATCCAGCAACTTGCCCGGTGCCATGAGAAGGTCGCCAACCAGCGCAACGATTTCCTGCACAACCTCTCTTTTCGCGTTGTGAGCGAGAACCAAGCCATTGCAGTCGAATTGTTGAATGTCGCTGGAATGCAAAAGAACCATTGCCTTGCCCGGAGCATCTCCGATGCATCGTGGAGCACGTTCTTCGCGATGCTGGAATACAAGTGCCGGAAGTACGGCAAGACCCTCCTGAAGATCGGACGATTCGATCCATCATCGAAGATGTGCAGCAAATGTGGGTATCTCAAGCAGGATCTCGCCCTTTCAGACAGAGAGTGGGTCTGTCCTGACTGCGGGACGACCCACGACCGCGACATCAACGCGGCGATCAATATCAAGAAGTTCGCCCTGCAAGAGCAGAATCTTGTCGGGATAGCAGGTGCGGAACGCACCGTCGAGCCTGTGGACTCGCTCCCGATGGGGAGGAGAATGAAGCAGGAAGCCCCGCCCGAGAGGCGCGGGGTAGTTCACGTGAAACGCAGTCAACAATCCTGTATGCTATGATGGAACCCTACACCTCGGGGGTCCCGGCCGCAGGCTGCCGGCTCCCTGTAGACTGCCAGGAGGGGAACCGTGGCCGCCGATGACGGGTGTCCCTGCCCCCGTTGCCGGGCCGGGATCTGCGAGGTCCACGGGCCGGTCGTCGACCGGCGGGAGATCGCGGTCTTTGCGGTCTCGGGGGTTCTCCTCCTTGCAGGGATACTCGTCGAATACTTCACCCCCTACCCCGGCGCCGGCACGGCCCTGCTGCTCGCCGCCGCGGTCATATCCGGCTACGGCGTCCTGAGCGACGCGCTCTCCTCGATCATCCGGCTCAGGTTCAGCATCGCCGTGCTCATATCCATCGCGGCCGCGGGTGCGTTCCTGACCGGGAACCCCGCAGAGGGGGCGACCGTCCTCTTCCTCTACGCCATCGCGGAGTTTCTAGAGGAGTACGCAGCCGGGCGGGCGGAGCGTTCGATCGCGTCGCTCCTCGATCTCGCGCCGCAGACGGCCCGGGTCCGGCGTGACGGCGAGGAAGTGACCGTCGGCGTCGACGACGTCGCCGTCGGGGAGACCGTGATCGCGAGACCGGGCGACACGGTCCCTCTCGACGGCATCGTCACCGCCGGCGCGTCCTCGGTCGATCAGGCGGCGATCACCGGAGAGAGCGTCCCGGTGGCGAAAGGCGTTGGGGACGCTGTCTACGCCGGAACCCGGAACGCCGAGGGCTACCTGGAGGTCCGGGTGACGAAGCCCGAAGAGGAGAGCACGATAGCCCGGGTCGTGGCGCTGGTCGCGGAGGCCCAGGCCCACACCTCCCCGACCGAGGCGTTCATCGAGCGGTTCTCCCGCTACTACACGCCGGCGGTCATCCTCGTCGCCGCCCTCCTCATCGTGGTCCCGCCGCTCGCCTTCGGGGTCCCGTTCCTTGAATCGTTCTACCGGGCGCTGATCCTGCTCGTCATCGCCTGCCCCTGTGCGCTCGCCATATCCACCCCGGTCTCGATGGTCTCGGGGATCACGACCGCGGCGCATAACGGCGTCCTCATCAAGGGCCGGGACTCCCTCGAGGCCGTGGGGCTCGCCCGGGTGATCGTCTTCGATAAGACCGGGACGCTCACGACCGGGAGGCTCGATGTGGAGGATGTCGTCGCCTTCGGGGTGCCGGAGGAGGAGGTGCTCGCCGTCGCTGCGTCGCTTGAGTCCCGGTCCGGCCACCCGATTGCGGAGGCGGTCCGGCGGCGGGCGGATGAGGAGGGCATCCCGCTCCGGGACGTGGAGGAGTTCGCCTCGATCACCGGCCGGGGCGTCCGGGGGAGGATCGGCGACGCGACCTACGTCGTCGGGAACACCGGACTCTTTGCGGAGATCCCCCGCGGGGCATGGCGGGCGGCGTACGACCGCCTGGAGAGCGAGGGAAAGACCGTTGTCCTCGCCGGCACCGACTCGGCGGTCATCGGGCTTCTCGTCCTCTCGGACGTGATCCGGAAAAATGCGAAAAAGACCGTAGCCGATCTCAAATCGCGGGGCATCAGGACGGTGATGCTCACCGGGGACAACGAGCGCGTCGGCGAGGCGGTTGGACGCCGTATCGGGATCGACGAGTGTCATGCCGGGCTTCTCCCGGAGGAGAAGGTGACGATGGTCGAGCGGCTGATCGACCGCAACGGACCGGTGGTGATGGTCGGCGACGGCGTGAACGACGCACCGGCGCTGGCCCGGGCGAACGTCGGGGTCGCGATGGGCGCCATCGGGTCGGACGTCGCGATCGAGGCGGCCGATATCGTCGTGATGGAGGACGATATCGCAAAAGTTGCCTACCTCGTGGCTCTCTCGGAGAAGACGGTCTCGGTCGTCAGGCAGAATGTCACGGCAGCGATCGTCGTGAAACTCGGCATCGCCGCACTCGCCGTCCTGGGCCTCATCTCCCTCTGGATGGCAGTGGCGTTCGGGGACATGGGGCTCTCGCTTGCGGTCATCGCAAACGCCCTCCGGATAGGCCGGCCGGACGGCGGCACTTCATTCTGAGCGCCAGAAAAAAAGATGGGAGAGAACCCTCATTCAAAGAGACCGGTCTTCTCCGGCACCCATGCCGGGTCGATGAACGAGAGAACCTTCGTCGTCGAAGCCGCGACGTTCCGGGTCTCCTTCACCAGGTCCGGCGGGATGCAGGCAGCACTCCCGGCAGGGACCCGTACCGCCTGCCCGCCGGGGGTGCTGACCTCGATATCTCCTTCGATGACGTAGAGGAGGTCGGATGAACCCTTGATCCCGTCGTAGCCGAGGTAGCCGCCCGGCATGAGTTCCACGTACGCGAGGCTGTAGTCGATCGGGAGAGCCTTCTCCCTCATCAGCACCGGGTTTATCAGGGTGTAGACTGCCACGCCGGATTCGAGGTCCCACTCGATCCCCTCACGGGGACCGGCGACGACGACCGGTCTTGCGTCCGTTGTCATGCTCAGGGTGGCAAGCTCATCGCCGGAGAACTCGATATCGGGGTGGAATGGAGGCTGAACCACGGTGAGGTAGAGGAGATCCGTATCCCCGATCGAGGTAATCGACTGGAGGACCCGCTCGGGCAGGAGCACGGTCTCCCCTGCACCGGCGGTCACCGTCGCGTTGTCGCACCGGATCTCCGCCGTTCCGCCGATCACGTAGACGAGTTCGGTGCTCTCGAAGAGCCGGTGTGGAGGGGTCCCGTTCCCGGGCGGGATGATGCAGTACGCGACGCTGTAATTTGTCTGGATACCGGGGTTTTCCCGGCCGATGAGGTTGCTCAAGGTCCCCGTGCCGTCGAAGAGGGCGACGGGGTCCGCCGGGGCGACCAGCACGATACCTGCCTCCGCCGGCGGCTCACTCGCGGTGAGGCACCCGGCGGAGAGGAGCAGACAGGGTAGGAGGAGAAGAAGAGGGATCCTGTGCATGACAATATCTTGCCTGACAGGGGAAATAAACCCAATCGTTTGCACCCGGCGAGCCAGAGGACCGATTCCGACGCCGGGACCCGTGCGATAGGGTCAGGCGCTCCTGTCGCATCCGGCCTTCCGGAGGGTGAACCGGAACGCCGCGCCCTCTTCCGGGTGCCCCTCGACCCGGTCATCGACCCAGACCCTGCCGCCGTATCGTGCGGTAAGCATCCGGCAGATCGAGAGGCCGAGGCCCTGGCTCCCCCGCCTGCCCCCCTCCCGCTCGAACCGGTAGAAGAGGGATTCCTTCACATCGTCGGGGATGCCGGGGCCGGTGTCGGCGACGGTGACGATGACGGTCTCTTCGTCCATCTCCTCGACCGTCACCGTGACCTCGACCCCTGGCCTGCCGTGCTTTGCGGCGTTGCCGATGAGGTTTGTGAAGACTTCCGGGAGGAGGTTATCGGCGAGGACCTCCACGGGGAGACCGTTGTAGTGAATGCGGAGGTCGGGGAAGTGTTTGACCTCACCCAGGATGACCGCGTGGAGGTCGACGGGTGCAAGTATGACCTGGCTCTCGTGGATCTTCCTGATGGTGGTAACATTTGCGGTGATCTCGATGCTCTTTTTGATTCCTTCCTTCAACTTCCGGGCATGCCGGACCACTTCCCCGTCAAGCTCGTCGATGAGTAGGTCGGCGTAGATGTTTGCGAC